>CAJXTM010000695.1 GCA_913061385.1 uncultured Rhodopirellula sp.
GAGATCAGCCTCGGTCTCGTGGGCTCGGAGATGTGTATAAGAGACAGGTACAAGATTCTGTCGCGGGTCACACGCAGACTGTTACCCGAGCACTTACGATCCCGCCATGTCAGGTCACAGATCCCCTGCAATGTCGCTGATGGCACCTGCCGTTGCACGGCAGCCAATACGCGGGTCATCACATATTGGTGTGCTGCATCAATTTTCCGCAGCCCATGATGACAGGCATGATCAAGGACAACGCTGTAGATCAAACAGCCCGGCCCCGCAACAATCGAGGCCCCGCCGGTACAGCGTCGCAAAATCGGAATGTCGCGCGATCGACAAAAGTCGACGTCAATCTCATGTCGAATGCGACTGGATCGGCCCGCAACCACCACGGGGTGAGTAAATTCCCACACCCTCAATATTTCCCAAGGTAGCGTCCCATCCGCGTCCACCGCCTGCCTCATGAGAACAGCCTCATCGAGGGCCAGATGATCAGCCGGTTCAATGAAATCATCCAACATCTGAAACATGTTCATCCTTCCCTTGATTGGACCTCAACTTTTTTTGGAACGCACCTTTTATTTGGAACGCAGCGATTCCAACAGAGGCATCGTGCTAACACCTCGCACCGCTGCCAATCCAGCACACAACCCAAACAGCGTAATTCCGAGTAGAAGAACAAGAGGCTCCACGACCGGTGGGTCCAACCCATTGATCAGCGCATGTGGCAAAACGGCGAGAACAGCGCAGACTGCTCCGCAACCAATCCCCAATAATAGCAAGATTGCTGTCTCTCCCATCACGACCGAAACCAAACGCCGCCGACTGAACCCGATCGCACGCATCACTGCTAACTCTTGCCGCCTCTCAAGAACACTTCGCATCTGCGCTACTGCCAAGCCTATCGTCCCCAACAACAGCCCAAGAGCACCGAGACTTTGGAATGTACGCAGATAAGTATTCTGAACGGCGAGCATAGTCGACAGCACTCGATTTGCATCAGTGACATCCATTCCGATATCGCCCAGCCTATTTTCCAGGACGCTTGCGACCTTCTCACTTTGCGAACCATCGACAGCAATCAAGAAGTACTGATATCCACTCACATCCGGGAATGTATTTTCAAAATTCTCTTCTCCGATCAACAACTTTCCTTGCAACATCGAGTTGGCAAGCAGGCCTACAACACGAAAATATATTGGCTGATCGGGTTCGTATTCGAAGGCACGGATTTCGCCGATACCTTTCATCATCTGAAGGCTCCACATCGCTGTATTCTGATCGATGACGACCGGAATTGGATCTTGTTGCGTTCCAGTTGCCTGAACTTTCAATGCATCCCAAGGTGATTGCCCAACAGGCAAGCCACCATCTGCTGCCCACTGAAACCCTGGCAGACCAGAAGGTGAACCATCGAATAGTGTGTTGAACGAGTCGGGAACTCCGAGCACAGTGGGCCGAGTGGCTTTGTACAGGTTATTACAACTTGCATCTTGCCCCAATCGCAAACGCAATGGTGCGATGATTGTTTCCGAAAGAACCTGAGTGTCCGGTCCAAGCATTTCGGAGCGGACTTGTGTCTGCCTAAGATCTCTGGAAAGAGTTTGCGACGATTGTCCGATAAGAGCGAACCCGCCTGTTCCTTCTGTGCCTGGTTGTAAGCGAAACGCCGAAATCGCCATGATCAAAAACGCGGCGGTCGCCATCAAACCAATCGTCATCGTACTACGCAGAGGATGCCTAGATGCGTTGCGACTGACGAGCTGACGATACGTAAACAAGTCCCGAGGTGCCATCGTGGCAATTCGCCTTGGGCTTCTCAAAGAGCAATAGATAAAAACCAAGGCGGCAACCAACAGAAGCATCCCACCGCCCACAAAGGCGCCTGCTGCAATTTGCCCCGCCGCTGTCGCACCAAACACACCCACACCGAATGCCAAAGCTCCAAGAGCTGTAGCAACCAAAGGAAGTTTGCCCCTACCGGAGTTTCGATCAGCCATCTTGTCTGTATCGCGTTGAGAAAGAAGATCCTGAGCGTCGAGGCGAGTTAACCAGCGGGCTGTCTGCCACAGCGTCAATGCTGCAACACCCCATCCCGCAAAGGATCCAATGACCAGACTCTTGAGCGTCCAATGAAACGCGAGAAAAGGAACTGTCACGGCACCAACCCAAAGAGATCGCAAAGCCCAAAGCACAATCCACGCATACAGAAATCCACCTGCAACTCCCAAAACCACCCCCGCAGCTGCAACTAGCAGCCCCTCTCCCAAAACCAAGACGGCCACCCGGCGCGGGTTCCAGCCAACAGCAAGCAAAGTTCCAAACTGGCTCATGCGCTGCGTAAGCCCCAACCGAAACAGCATTGCGATAAGCATTACGGCAGCCAAAATCACGAAAAAACTCAAGGACAAAAAAAGTCCATCGAAAGGAGTGGTACCGCTAGACGCCGCCAATTGTTGTTTCCGTATCGGTATGATCGACCAGCCTAACTCGGGGAAAGATGGCCTGAGAATCTCCAGCAGACGCTGCCCCAGCGCAGCTTCATCAACCGCTGCCGCAGTCGAAATACGCATGCCAGTGGTTTGTCCAAAACGGCTGCCAAACAATCGCTGACCATCCGCCAACGGAAGAAATGCTTTTGGAGTCAGCCGGTACTCGTTCCAATAGATGTCGTCCTCTTTGCTAATTTTCCGCTCAAGTGGAAAAGGCAAATCCCAATCGCTAATCGAATCCTGATCAGTGACCCCTGGCACCGAAGGTGTCAAATCGGGGTCGTTGTATACCGTCGGCGATTGATCAAAAGTAGCTTCCCGACGCCGTCGATAGGGAGTTGCTGGCCGAGTGACCGGCACCACATCTGTCACCACCGCTCCGATGAAGCGTTCAATCTCTCTGCCGTTCTCAACCTCAGGTTCGTAATAGGCAACTCGTAACAGTGTGCCACGCTCAGCGCTCAATCGATCAGCAGCCCATTGGTTCAAAACGACCGGAATGAAATCACTTGTTGGTGTTGCCACCAAACCGGACTGATCACCAAGCAGATTTCCGGGTCGATCAGTTTCCCGAAGATCTTCGGGAAGATCATAGTTCAACAACAATTCAGGACTAGAATCAACAGCGGTGATCGTGCTGTATGGCACGGTCGCTACAACTTCGCCCCTCTCATTCAAACGCTCAAGGGCATTGGCAAGGTAGGTCGTTGTCTCGGTCAAATCTGCTGGGGGCAAGGCATCCTTAATCCGGTCAACAGCAATAGCAGGAAGCAACAATCGCTCGCTCGTCAACCAAAAATAATCATAGACGATTGTTGATGCACCAGACTCTGGTTCAAAGCGACGTTGGATTCGTTGCAACTTGAGTCCGAGGTCAGCCAAGCTGATGTTAAAGTCCTGAATTTTTGCAGGTTCATCCAACAAAAGCGCGTTAGCCTGCCCTTCCCTTTCGAGTACTTCACCAAGAGTACTGCGATTCACAAATATGTTTCGAGCTGTCTCTTATACACATCTCCGAGCCCACGAGACCGAGGCTGATCTCG
>CAJXTM010000696.1 GCA_913061385.1 uncultured Rhodopirellula sp.
GCCTCGGTCTCGTGGGCTCGGAGATGTGTATAAGAGACAGGGAGTAGGCCCAGTCACAATCGCCCTCTCGAAAGTCGCGATTGCCATACCGACATTGTCGATCGTGACTCCATCTTTGAAAATCACATCAAACTGCTTCTTGTAACCTGGAATTTTTTTCAACGTGTCGACGCAAGCGTCGTGAGTGTTGCCCATCTCGATCGGATTCCCAACAGGTCCTACGGCCTGTGCCTCAAGCGACCCGGCTCTTCCATCCCAGAACTGACCCTTGCTCAGGATACGATTGTAAGAGATGGGTGAATTCCTACCTCCTTCTTGGCCGCGGACACCAATTCCAAAAGCGGTTTCCGCTCCATAACCCTGCATCGGATCATGACACGAGGCACAGGAAATCGTGTTATCAGACGACAACCGCTCGTCAAAGTAGAGTTGACGCCCCAACTCTATCTTGGCGCGGGTCATCGGATTGTTTTCGGGTATGTAGATGTTGGCCTGTGCAGCATCAAGCCCTGCCGGCAGTTGAACCTTCAGTGCTTGATGATTGGCTGGATCATTCAACCAAACGTCTAGCGCTTTAGCTGTCAGTAAACCAACGCCAGGTACACCAGCGGTCAACGCCGGATCACCTAAAACCACCTCATCGGACTCGCCACGCGGTGAAACGGCGAACGCTGTCACGCTAAGGACAGCGGTTACGAGAAATGTTGAAGCCGCAATAAATTTCATTCTTGAACTCTTTCTAGGTGCACACTCAAACTGAGCTCGGATCGTTGGATGACAATAATTCTCGCGGGTCACTCATGTGCCGCGAATTAGCTATGCGGAGTATACTAAAAAACGGTCCGTTTCGGGCTATCACATTGGCAATCGCAGCTGAGAATCCTCAGCCAGAATCTTCACTATTTTCCGTCCTGTGACGCTCATGGGCAACTCCGACAGTTCGGTCAAGGTAGCGTATTTCCAAGGTTTCGCAGGATTCTCAAGCTTATCGAGCAACTCTGCCTGATGAACTTGCAGAGAAATGCGGTACTTGGTGACTGCATGCTTGACTGTGGTTAACCGTATCCCCGGAACAAGATTCACACCAACTTCAGCTGAAAGCTGCGTTGCAGCCTCAGCCACGCTACCGTAGGACGTTTGCGTGGTTCGGGGGAAATCCCAGAGTCCAGCCCAGCGTCCCCCCTCTGGCAGAGGCCGAACTAAAAAGCGTACATCCCGATTTTGGAGCCGTTTAGCCGATTGTGATCCGCTGCCTACCCTCGCAGTGGGCTTCTGCACAACCAATGCGTACTCTGTCCGTTGTTCATAAACCACCCGGGTGACCTTGCCGGGGATCTCGTGTTCCAAGCCAGTCTGATGGGCACGGCAAGCGGTTACCACGGGACACTGATCGCACGATGGTCGCTTGGGAGTACAAATCAGTGCCCCTAATTCCATTGACGCCTGGTTAAACGTTCCAGCATCTTTCCGAGGCAACATTTTCTCTGCGACTTGCCACAACAGCCGATTGTTCACGGTGTTAGCAGGGGTTCCTCGCAGGGCGATCCAGCGACTGAACACGCGTTGTGTGTTCCCTTCCAGGATGGGCTGCTTCTGTCCATCAGAAATGGACAGAATCGCACCCGCGGTGTAACGACCAACTCCGGGTAAAGCCAGCACGTCATCAAAAGCCAACGGAAACTCACCACCATGATCAGCGACGATCAGTTTCGCAGCAGCATGAAGTGACCTTGCTCTGCGATAGTAGCCCAAGCCTTCCCAATGAGAAAGCAACACTTGCTCATCGACAGTGGCGAGTGCGTTGACAGTCGGAAAGGAATCCATGAACCGCGCATAGTAAGGCAGTACGGTTGCCACCTGCGTCTGTTGCAACATGATTTCACTGACCCAGACGCGATAGGGCGTCGGCTCACTGCGCCAGGGCAGATCTCGTGCGTTCTTTGCAAACCACGCCAACAGACCTCGGCGGACACGTGCCCGCCACTTAGTCTGCTGCCAAACGTCATCATGCTCAGGATTTTGATCAGTTTGTTTCGACGCGTCAGAATCGTTCAATTTTCCTTTAGCCGCTTCAAACGCACTTTGGCCTTCAGCAGCTTACCTCCCCGAAGGAACCTGATCTCAACTTCATCACCCGCACTATGTTTATTAATTGCTTTCTGCAGCGTGCTGAAAGAGGAAATTTTATCATCACCGGCACCGACGATGACATCCCGAAACAGCAAACCGGCTTCGAACGCTGCTGTGTTGGGATAAACCACATTGACGGTGCACACCTGCTCGTCGGCGTAACACGAAACCCCGAGAAAACCACCTTGGCGAAATTGAATTTCAAGGCCCGCCAAGCGGCCACGAATTTTATCTACCGTATCAGACTTGATGCCAGTTCCCATCAAAGTCAGCGATGCTCTAAGTGGCAAACGAGAAATAATATCACCCTGTCGCTCCGTCACTTTCACATAGCGGATATCAAGAGACTCGATACGTTCCATCTCACTCATCGACGCAAACACCTCATCGTCGATAGCAACTTCGGAATCAGCGATTGCAATCGCTTTTAAAGCAGGCATCCTCACGACATTGCGAAGCACGCTGCCACGAATCGCCTTTCCAGTCACGCGTATATGCTCGACGTCATCGACCCACTCCAACCACTCCAGCACTTTGACATCGCCATTCCACCGATCTCCAACCTCCACCAACTTCAATAACTTCTGTGAGGCAGCGACTGAAAATTCCCCGTCGCCGATGAACACTCCAGCAGCCAGTAGCAAATCTTCCGCCCGCTCGGAACGTGCTTCCGAAACTTCTTCCATTGCTGCTTGGGCAGCTAATGCTCGGCGACCGACAGACTTTGCTGCCATGTTCTGCAGGGTTTCCCAAGCGTTTCCATCTTCCGAGGGTGCGTACGAGATCGCGAACTCAGAAATCACGGCGACGGAACGCTCGGTCACCTCCAAGTCACCGTCATTCATCGCTGAGATTAAACTGGGGATTACCACAGGCCCGAGTTCTTTCAGTTGGTAACTGGCTCTCTCTCGCCGTAAGTAATGATCATGCGACAACTGCGTGATCCAATACGCCACTCGTTCAGAAGCGTTATCAGAGTTCACGATGCCGCTGGCTGAATTTTCTGCGACTGGATTTTTCTTTTCTTCCCCGCCCCCGTTTGTCTGTTCCTGAACAGCACTCGACTCCTGCGCGTTCAATGACGGCACTAATAGCTGAACAAATCCCAACAGGAGCAAACCGGAGAATTTCGAATTGAACATGGGTAAACGCATAAGAGAGTCGCCGGTCCTTTACGTGTCAGCAGCTTGGTTAGACCACCACAACATTTTCTTGGCCCCAGTGAGTGCCGCCCTAAATGCTGCCGAGTGGTATGAACATTCCGCACCGAAACAAGATTCACGACGTCGATGAATTGTAAAACTCCAACCAGCCCTGAAGGGTCCCGCACCCTTCATACGGCGTAACACCTGTCTCTTATACACATCTGACGCTGCCGACGACTCCTTAC
>CAJXTM010000697.1 GCA_913061385.1 uncultured Rhodopirellula sp.
ATCTACACGTAAGGAGTCGTCGGCAGCGTCAGATGTGTATAAGAGACAGACTTTCTGTCGATTGATTTCCCGGATGACGATTCCTGGAGCTAATCCCACCTCTGCCGCGGGACTCTTCTCTCGCACAGACGTGATGACAACACCTTCAGTACCTTCCATCCCCAACTGCTTGGCGACGGCGGCATCTAGGGGGGCGATTTCCAGCCCGAGGCCTTCCATGCGCTTTCCTGGCTGATCCTGAACCTCATTCTCGCTCCTACTAAAATCAGTTGGCTGCATCACAGCCTCATATCCGAGTTTCATGTTCTTTCCACTACGGACGATCTCGATGAGCAATTCTTCACCGAAGGGTGAACGCTCTACAGCAAGCTGCAGAGCTTGAGGTGTGGAAACCAGTTTCTTACCAAAACGGACGATGACATCACCGGACTTGAGTCCTGCTTTTGCCGCCGGTGTGTCCGGATAGACATCGGTCACAATCACCCCACCGCGTGGCTTGACCTTCAGTTCTTTCGCCAACTCCGGAGTCACTGGCTGGATGCCGACTCCCAGGTAAGCACGTTTAACCGTCCCGCTGTCGATCAACTGATCACCAACCCAGCGGGCAAGGTTAGAAGGTACGGCGAAGCCAATGCCTTCATTGCCGCCACTGCGTGAGTGGATTGCAGTGTTGATACCAACAACTTCACCACGAAGATTGACTAACGGACCTCCACTGTTCCCCGGATTGATAGCTGCGTCTGTCTGCAGGAAGTTTTCGCGTGCAGTGATGCCAATGCCGCGGTGTTTGGCACTGATGATGCCGGCGGTCACTGTGCTCTCAAGTCCGAACGGCTGGCCAAGTGCCATTACCCAGTCTCCGATAGAAATACGGTCACTATCACCTAGAATAGCTGCGGTAAGGCCGGCGGCATTGACTTTGACAACAGCCAGATCGGTTTTGGGGTCGGTCCAGACATTGGTCGCTACAAATTCACGACCGTCATGGGTTCGGACCGTTACCTCGCCACCACCAGCGACGACGTGGTTGTTGGTGAGGATCACACCCGAAGCGTCGATGATGACACCGGATCCAATCCCACCCCGCGGTGCAGGAGCAGAACGTCCCGGGCTCATATTAGGACCTCCGCGCTCCATCCCACGAAACATGTCTTCGAATGGCGTCCCGCGGAATGGGTTCTCACCCCTCATGCCGTCTTGAGACGGTTGCGGCTTGGCCTCGGAATTCCACTGCGAGGCGACTGCAGGTCGATTTTCAATGGAAACAACCGAAGGTAATAATTCTTCTGCAACGGTTCGAAATGCACTCGATAGATGGTGGGCCGAGTCGATGGCCTCCTGTTGCTGGGGGGTTAAACTCGCCAATGGAGTTTTTTGGGATTGGTCCGCATTGACCCACGCTGCTCCGGAAAGCAGGCCAGCGGCAGCCAATGCCGCTAAGCCCGTGGAAGCCCATGCTTCTGGTTTTCTAATTTTCATGATGGTTATCCTCCAAGTTCGCTTCTTGTCTTTGGGGAGATTTACGGTGATTGGACGCGCGCTCCACAGAACGTTATCGAGTGTGCCGGCACTCAGTCCTGTCGGGCATTCATCTCGCGTATCAGTTCCACAGTCATCACCAAGGGAGGAGACCAAGTTGGCTCCGCCCAGGCTTGCCGTCTCGCTGCAACGCGTTTGCTCCAACCTCTGCGAACTTCTGCGGATCGCTCGCGAATCTCGTCCGGTGTCGGATCCGATGACTCACGCTCAAAATATCTTGATTTTCTGGACACGAGCCTCTCCCGACTGAAGACATTGAAAAGAGAGTGACGCACGTTGCATTACTCACATGCTCGATAGGCAATGCACAGCGCGTGCCAGACGTGAAAAAAACCTAAAAACAACTTGTTTTCGGATTTTCTTTTCTCCTGACGCGTCGCCATCTGCCCCAGCGGGGCAGAATGCCCCAACTAACCAACAACTGATGAACCGCTACTTTGAGTGCGTTCAAACAGGTTTCGTCGCAAAGAATCGCAACGAGTACTGATCCACCAGTCGGGGTGGCTGATAAGAAATTCACGCTTCGTGAACGAAAGAAGCGACGCGGACGGGAATCGAACCCGCAACCTCCGGATCGACAGTCCGGGGCTCTAACCAATTGAGCTACCGCGCCAATGGCTGGATGGAAAAGTATATCGACACCACCAATACTCGCAAGGCCTTTCTCTGACCGGTTTACCCGACCATTTTTGCCCGAAGTTCGACTTTGACGATTGAAACCTTGTCATCGGCAGGATTTGCTGCGAATAACGAGAGTTAATTCGTCAAATACAATTTTAAAAGTACTACGCTTCAATCATCGCAGCATATGTTCACCTAGTGGGCAACCAATTCTCGAGACTGTCGGAAGAGAATGGTAGGTAAAAACCACTGAAACTGGGTTTGCCATGTTCGAAATGATCATCACCAATCAATCGCTGACTAGCTGGTTCTTTGAAGCATGGGCTGATTTAGTTCGGTATTTTCATGCTATGAGTGTCGGCCAATGGGGGGTCCTTTCTGCTTGTACGGTGGCTTTTGGCTTCCTTTGCCTCCGAGGCAATGGGATTTGGCGTCATTGATGCTCTTATCACTGATTCATTTTTGACTATCCCTGCTCGATTCCACGTTTGAAGACTGAGACCATTCCTTTGAAGTTCCTTACCGTTCGGAATTTCACGTTCTACGAACCTCGGTGGGACTTTTTTGCCCGCGGCTGGCAGCGATTTTGGTTTTTTACCAGTCTTTAGCAGAGTCCCGCTCAGCGATCGGCATTGGGACTGGGGATTGGATTTGTGGCAACTACTGGTGCAGTTTTGAGGAAGCTTCAGCAATTTGCTTCGATGACGGAGTGCGAGCCGAATTGGCGTTTCTTTGTCGATGAGAAGTTCCGCATGGCGGAGCGACGAAATTTTTTTGATCAAAGTCTCGATGCGACGAGCGAATTGGGAAACGGTTTTGCAGAGAGGACATGCCTCGGTATCATAAAACAGCGGTCATTTTTTCCGCATGGTTCTATTCTGACTAAACATGCTGCCTGACTAAACATGCTGCGGGGGCCGAGCGATGCCGTTATTCGAAATTGAGACAGATTCTCACATCATTATCACTTGGGCCGATGACGAGTCGGCCGCCAGAGGTGTTGTGTTGGATGCTTATCCAACGGACGAAGTGGTTCGCTTGACGAAGCGACCGCGGGACACGTGGGTAATCAGTAAGGGCGCGCTGGGATTGACTACCCCTAAGCTCGACCCCTGCACAGTGGCCCGCGAGTGCTTGAGTCGTTCAGCAGGTGACAAGGTGAATGCAATTCGGCTGTATCGCATGGAAACTGGTAGTGATTTGGAACATGCACGTAAAGCGATTGAATCGAACATGGTGATGGGCTGGTGACTGAACCACTCGGATTTCGGCTAGAATGCATCCACCCGATTTTCGATCCTCTTTTTCTGAGTCGCATTTTTGATGCCGCGTTTCTCTCTCTTTTTTGCGGTACTGTGC
>CAJXTM010000698.1 GCA_913061385.1 uncultured Rhodopirellula sp.
GAGATCAGCCTCGGTCTCGTGGGCTCGGAGATGTGTATAAGAGACAGCAGCTGGAGTGTGAACCCACTGCGTTGCAGCCAGTGAATTCAGAAATGCTTGATCATCGACACCTGACTCATCCGGGTGCTGCAAATGGCCAACCAGACGATTCCAAGTCTGATCCCCAAGATCTTGATCGTACTGACACAGCAGGTGGGCTACCCTCGAAAGAGCATAATCCTCATCATATTTCTCAATGATGCTGCTGGCGACTAAAGCATCGAGCACCAGTTTCGTGGCGGCCGGCTTGAACGAGAGCTTTTCACAGAGCTGCGAGAGCGTGCGTTGCCCCTCTCGCAATTCTGCCAACAGCCCGAGTTCGCGAGCACTTCTAAAAAGATGTGCAGCAGCGTTGATCCGCATAAACTGCTGGTATTGCTCCAGCGTCTTCTCTTGCGCATTCATGACATTGATTCCTTCTATAACCTCAGCTGTCCACAGCACGCAAAGCGTCCACGACAGCGTTGCAACGTTTCATCGTTTTTTCGAACTCATCGAAAGTCAGCGACTGGTAACCATCGCTAAGTGCGGTACTTGGATCGGGATGGACTTCGATGATCAATCCATCTGCACCAGCGGCAGCAGCCGAAACAGCCATGTCGGGAACCATATAAGCATGCCCAGTCCCATGGCTCGGGTCGATAATCACAGGCAGATGTGTCTTACGATGCAGGTAAGAAACGCTTGCCAGGGGCAGGGTAAACCGGGTGTGACCTTCGAAGGTTCGAATCCCCCGTTCGCACAACATGACCTGATCGTTGCCTTCGTTCAGGATGTACTCAGCAGCCAGCAAAAACTCATCCATCGTGGCTGAAGCCCCTCGTTTTAGCAGCACTGGCTTGCCAGCTGCACCCACCGCCTCAAGCAGGCGATAGTTTTGCATATTACGGGCGCCGACCTGCAGGACGTCCGCATAACGGGCGACCAAGTCAACATCATCAGTCCCCATGACCTCGGTAAAAATGGCGAGATTAGTTTCGTCTCTGGCGGCGGCAAGCATCTTCAAGCCGTCTTCCTTGAGGCCCTGAAAACTGTACGGGCTGGTGCGAGGCTTGAACGCACCACCACGCAAACCCGTTGCCCCTGCGGCCTTTACCGCTCTAGCGGTCGACAGGATTTGCTCTTCATCCTCGACACTGCAAGGCCCAGCGACAATCCCGACCTCACCGGCACCGGCAACGAAATCAAGTACACGAATCTGGCTGGCATGCTGCTTAACCTCGCGACTTGCCATTTTGTAGGGAGCCGCGATCGGAACCACAGCCGAAACACCCGCGCTGCTTTCAATCGATTCTTTGAAATGCTCGCGTTTGTCACCGATAGCAGCCACGACGGTGCGTTCCGTCCCAACAATCACATTCGCCTTCAGCCCCATGCTTTCCACCCGCTGAACGGTCGCCTCGACCTCGGCATCTGTCGCACTGGCCTCCATCACAACAATCATTATCTCACCTTGGTTTGACGTATCATCTCGGATATCGGAAAAGAGAAAGCCTGTTCAAGCTCTGAACCTGACACTCGCCGACTCGGCAGTCAGTTCGTTTGCAATCGACAACGCCAGAACGAGAACCCGATTGCATGCCACCAAGACACACCCTCGATTCGTCGCTCAGCAGAGATTGCGTCCAGCAAACCCCACAGGCAGGGGATGTTCTCGCTAAAACAACTAAGCTAGTCGCCTAAGCTGTCCTAATGAGCAAATGATTACGCAAAGTAAGCTATCTGGCGGTTAGAAACCAGCCTAATCTGCCAAACATCGACCGCACGAATGCCACCTATAAGACCGACTCTCGAGCCCGAACCCTCTAGCCAAGACGACTCAAGCGAGCCCCGCCGAAACAGAAGCGACGCTCTCTCAACAACATCCGGGGACTCTCATCAACTGCCGGTGCGCCAACGCTTCCAAGCTTCGACAAATTGTTGCGGAGTCGCTTCGAATGACTGAATGAAAGCCTTTTCGAACGGAATTCCACGGCTCATATTCCTCAGAAGCCCATCAAAGCCCTTTCGTTGGGCACGATCCAACATCGCAGTCATCAAATCGGTAGCGATCAGATCTGACTGTTCCGGGGTCAGCTTGCCATCGAGGAATTGCTTCGCATTGCCCATAGCAGTGAGGGCTTCCACGAGCTCGCGGTTCACCGTTGGCTTTGCAGTTCGACCTCGCGGTGCTTTTTCTGTGTTTCCGTGTCGTTTCGCGATAACCTTACCCGTACCTTCAGCGAGCCAACGTGGCACGTCACCAGCTCTGGTAGCGACCGCCAAGCTAACCAGCGGCGAGGTTAGCCTTGCCTCAATCTCATCCCTGTCATCACGATCGGTTGCGACTAATGAGACGTACCCGTCAATTCCGTCATACTTCCAGTGACTGTTCCACCCATTTGGGATACCGCGTCCTTCAACCATCTTTGCAAATTCGCTGTAGTCATACCTTTTCGGCATGACGAAAATAGTCGCTCGCCCCTTGAAGAATGCCTGCCCGGGGTCTGCCGAAACGACCGATTTAACTGCTTTCATCTGCTCTTCAGCCAAGTCGGCAACGAGTTTGATCGTGTCTGGCGCAGCCGCACCGACGACAAAAAAGTGATCCGTGGTTTCAATCGTAAAGTCAGACCCATTCGGGATGACAAGCTTGATATTTTCACCGGCGATCTCCTCACGCCGATCGCTCAGCTCTTGAGGAGTTGCCGCTGCGGCCCAAGCCAACTGACTCATGACCTGCAATGGTTGACTATCCGAGGCTCCATCCAGAGTCGCGCCTTCATCAATCCAAGTTGAAATGAGCTTGATTGAATCCTCAGAGAAAGCAGGCCGTCCACCGGCAGGCATTTGCAGCCCCATGCTTCCGCGAAGCTTCTTAACCAACAGACTGTCTTCCCCGCTTCCCGGTATGACAATGTCTCCACTGTCACCCCCTCGTAGCAGCTGGGCAAAGGTGTCCATATTTAAACCGCCGCTGGCCCGCATGGCATTGATATGGCAACCCTTGCAGCTCTCGACCAGCAGGGGAGCAACATCGGCAGCGAAACTAACAGTCTCTTTGCCGGTAGCCTTCATTGCTTTGAGTCGTGGACGTGGCGGCTCGGCGGTAGTCGCCCCAGTCGTGATGGGTGCTGCGGGGTCTGTGCCATCAAACTTCGCCCCGGCCACAATCCAGTCCTTCAGAATCTTTAATTCCGCTGGCGTCACTTTGCCACCTCCACGCGGCATATCGCCGGTTTCGATGGTCTCAATCAAGCGACTCCCCACGGTATCCCCTGCGAAGATCACGACACCTTCAGGTGGCCCTTTCATCAGCTGGGCGTAGGTCGCCAAGTTAAATCCACCCTTGCTGTCGGATGCATGGCAACGCCCGCAACGTGCAGAAAGAATCGGCGCGACGGATTTCGTAAAACTGAGCCCATCAGTGGGCATCGGCTCGGGATTACCGCTGTCTCTTATACACATCTCCGAGCCCACGAGACCGAGGCTGATCTCG
>CAJXTM010000699.1 GCA_913061385.1 uncultured Rhodopirellula sp.
ATCAGCCTCGGTCTCGTGGGCTCGGAGATGTGTATAAGAGACAGGTATTACCCCACCCCCAAGGATGCCGTCGCCAAAGTTCGCGATTACGTTGCCTTCTGGAAAGGCATCGAGGTTCAATCGTGAGCACATCAACCAATGCTCTTGATACGGACATTCGACTTGGCACGAGGCAAGACTGTTTAGTCAATCGTTTTCAAGCAGTGCGAGCTTTTTCAGAGAAGCTGTGTGAAACGCTTTGCACTGAAGATTACATCGTGCAGTCAATGCCTGATGCGAGTCCGATGCGATGGCACCTTGCCCACACCACGTGGTTTTACGAGACCTTCATTCTGGCTCATGGTCCCGGCTTCCGGCGATTCAATGACTCATTTGAATACCTCTTTAATTCTTACTATAACTCGGTCGGCGAGCAGTACCCGCGTGAAAAGCGTGGCCTGCTGACGCGTCCCACAGTCGATGAGATTATTTGTTACCGGCAGAGCATCGATGAAGTGATGCTCGAAACCCTGCAGCAGGTGAATTCCAGTAATGAATATTTGCTGGACATCGTTGAATTAGGGTTGAACCACGAACAACAGCATCAAGAACTGATGCAAACAGATATCAAACATCTGTTTGCACAAAACCCGCTGCTTCCATCGCTCTCACCATTCCCATCTGTCACCAATGACCGTTTGGGAAGCATGCAGTGGATAGAATTCGAGGGCGGGGTTCACCAAATAGGACACGAAGGCGGCAGTTTTGCTTTCGATAATGAGTCGCCAAGACATCGGGTGTTTTTAGAACCGTACGCCGTTTGTGACCAGCTCGTCACGAATGCGAATTATCTTGAGTTCATTCAAGATCGTGGTTACCAACGATCGGAACTATGGCTTTCCATGGGTTGGAAGCATATCAATCACCATCAGTGGAACTCACCTCTTTACTGGTTCTATCGAAAGGATGAGCCATGTGAGTTCACGCTAGGCGGATTGGAACCGCTTGACCTTTCTGCACCCGTGACACACATCAGTTATTTCGAGGCCGACGCTTACGCTCGGTGGGCCAACGCGAGGCTTCCGACCGAGGCCGAGTGGGAAGCGGCAGCCGATGGCTACCCGATCGAAGGATGTTTCGCTGAGGATCATTATGATTCGAAGCAGGCAGTGCATCCGTGCCATGGACTGGAAAACGGACCTTTTCACGGTCTATTTGGCGATTGTTGGCAGTGGACAAGCAGTTCTTATTCGGCCTATCCCGGATATCAACCGGCTGATGGTGCACTCGGCGAATACAACGGTAAGTTCATGTGCAATCAGTACGTTCTTCGTGGTGGATCTTGCGCGACGCCCCGAGGGCATCTGCGTACAAGCTACCGAAACTTTTTCCCGGCCGATGCTCGCTGGCAATTCACTGGTCTGCGATTAGCCAAATCCATCTCTTGATCTGATACCCACTGAAATGACACAGCGTATTGATCCTGGTCCCGATCGTGAGTCCGTGTGGGATTATCCCCGGCCACCAATTTTGGAGTCTTGTTCCCGACATATCCGAATCATCATCAACGGCAAAACATTGGCGGACACCACCCGCTCCTACAGGGTTCTGGAAACAAGCCATCCACCTGTTTATTACTTGCCTGCTGACGACATCGCCATGGACCTGTTGAAAAAGACCCGAGGAGGTTCGTTTTGCGAGTGGAAAGGATATGCCTCCTACTTCGCTTATTTGTCGGGCGGCACTGAGATCGCGGATCTGGCTTGGTGCTATTCACAGCCGACAGCGAAGTTCGAAGCCATCAAAGATCATCTGGCGTTTTATCCGCACAAAACCGATTACTGTTATGTGGATGGTGAAAAAGTAAAGCCGCAAGAGGGAGACTTCTATGGTGGCTGGATCACTGATGACATTGTGGGTCCTTTTAAGGGCGGACCCGGAACGCTGGGATGGTGATCTGCTGCGGTTTGGTCAGCAAATCTGAATGTGGTCTCTTTTCAACCGCGTCAGAGTGGTTTTGGGTTCTACCGGAGTCATTCGTAGCGTAAGAATCCTCCGAATAACTGGACAGCTCAGACTCCGAGTCTGTTTGCTAGGTTGCCAGCCAATCTTTGACCTGCTCAACGTTGGGCAAATCGCATTGCCTGAACTTGGTAATGCTTCCATCCGCATCGTCATAAACAAGCATCGTGGCAGCTGACAACTCTGACGCTATCGGAGAATCAATGAGCAGCGCTGAATCTGACTGATTCATCTGACCAAGAATGCGAATTTCAAGATCATGCTGGGATGCTCTAGGCAACCAACGCGACACTGTTTCAGCAGATCCAGCAATCAGGACAATAAATACATTTGCTGCCGGCCCATCTCGCAACACGGCCTGTAAGGCTGCGTCCCCCGAAGCTGCTCCCGACGCGGAATCCAACGAAAAGTTAAAAGAATCATTCTGCCTTAAGTCTCGAAATCTTTCCAACGGATCAATTACCACCATGATCGGTGGAGCATCACTCGCCTCACAACCTCGCTCTTGTATTAACTCATTGAGCTGCTTTATCTCTGTGTCAGCATCGCGTGTTTTTACTTTCTTGGTACGGATCCCTGCATCCTCGAGCCACGACGCCACAGATTCCACGTCGTCAGCTCTTGCACCATCAAAATAGACGACTTCCAAACGCGGATCGGACTTTGCCATCGCAGTAAGACTAGAAGCCAGAAGTGACCGACGAGAGTCCGGCTCAGCAATTATCAGGACATTGCGTCCGGGATCGCGTCCCAACTGAACGTACTGTGGCGGACCGATTTCGACTGATTCGCCTAACAAACCACGAAGTATATTTTTCTTTTCAGAACTCAGTACTGAATCCGCCATGGTAGTCGTCCAGCGACATGGACGGTTTCCTTCAAACACCACCATTGGTGGCAACTCTTTGCGATACGACTCATCACGATCCGTAATCGAGGCAAGCATTCCCCGATGTTCTGCAGACGACAACCAAGCCACCTGGAACGGTCGATTCCCCTCGACAAGCCCTCCTGCATCATTGTAAATGGCTTCACCGGGGCGACTGATCAAACGAGCCGCTGTGTTGTCATCGGCGAGAATCATCGCTGCATCTGACTCGCTGCACTGCATCGCAATTCGAACGGCCATCTGCCCCAAGGTGGCCCTGGGAAGAGAATATGCTCCTGCAAGTGACTGACTGCTCAGAACCACATGCATTCCGAAGGATCGACCTTGTCTCACAAGACGATCGAGTAGCATCGTGCAATCGCCAGCGAGACGGTCGTCACGAACGAACAGTTCCTGAAATTCATCGACAACCAACATGATCCGTGGCATCGCTTCGCCGGTAGCCGTCAAATACTCAGCCAGTTCCTGAACCCCCGCTGCCCTAAATTTTTCACCGCGCTGTTGCAACTCTTCATCGAGACGCTGCAAAACACTACGACCAAACTCACGTTCACTTTCGATTCCAACAACTCGTGCGTGTGGCAGTCCATACTCAGCCTGTCTCTTATACACATCTGACGCT
>CAJXTM010000700.1 GCA_913061385.1 uncultured Rhodopirellula sp.
CGTGGGCTCGGAGATGTGTATAAGAGACAGCGTTAATATGTGGCGATTCGCCACAGCGAAACAAGCTAGCCAGAAAGCTCTGAGAATCCCTGGTTTATAAAAGACAACAGCCCGCGAGAAAAGTTTTGTTATTCTCAACGGCTCTGATTTCCTATTCCCCATAGCGCTGACCGCATGCCATCCATCCTACCGATCATCGATGCAGGCCTGCCCACAGGAGTCGTCGAACCATTTGCCGCACGTGTTGCTCGAGACGCCGAGACACTGACTCGTGGTGCGTTAACTGAATTGCAAATCAATTTGGGCAAACTCTGCAATCAAACATGCACGCACTGCCATGTCGATGCAGGTCCGACGAAAACTGCTGAAAACATGACACCGAGAACAGCAAATCGCATCTCCGAGCTCGCAGAGAGGTGCGATTCGTTAACGACGGTTGACCTGACGGGTGGTGCTCCCGAACTCAACCAAAGCTTCCGAAAACTTGTAAGACACTTTCGCGACAGTGGTTTAAAAGTTATTGACCGCTGCAACCTGACGATTTTGTCGGAACCAGGCCATGAAGACTTGGGCGACTTCTTAGCCTCGAATCAAGTCCAAGTGGTTGCATCATTACCGTGCTACCTAGAAGACAATGTTGATGCACAACGGGGTTCTGGCGTATTTGAACGTAGCATCAAGGGCCTGCAACAACTCAATGCTTTGGGCTATGGTCAAAACAACAGCGACTTGGAACTAAATCTTGTTTTCAATCCAACAGGACCAACATTGCCGCCAGAACAGGCGACACTGGAAAGAGACTACAAACGAGAACTCAAAAGACGCTACGGCGTTCAATTCAATCACCTATTTGCGATTACCAACATCCCAATTAAAAGATACGCAAAGTTTTTGAAGAAATGCGGATCGCTGGTGAATTACATGCAGATGCTGGAAACAGCGTTCAATCCACTGGCAGCAAAAGGGGTAATGTGCAAAACAATGCTCTCGATCGGTTGGGATGGGCAGTTGTTCGACTGTGATTTCAATCAGATGCTTGGGATGCCCGTTGCCGGAAAGCTGCCACAAACGGTATGGAACGTTGAATCCTTTGATGAGTACATTCATAAGCGAGTTGCTGTAGCTGACCATTGTTACGGCTGCACTGCCGGTGCCGGCAGTAGCTGCGGTGGCGCTGTCACTTAGATGCGGTAACGCTGTCACTTGAACTAGAACCCGAACCAAAAGAAGAACATGTCCAACACGCTCGATACAGAAAATGCTGTCCGCGAACGATACTCAGCGGCAGCGCAACAGCGTGAAGCAGAACTCTGCTGCCCGGTGGACTACGATACGCAATACTTGACCGTGATTCCGCAGGAAGTCATCGATCGTGACTACGGTTGCGGTGATCCTTCCAAGTGGGTTCGTCCAGGCGAAACGGTTCTTGACTTAGGAAGCGGAGGTGGAAAAATCTGCTTCATTGCGTCGCAGGTCGTAGGTGCGACTGGAAAAGTCATTGGCCTTGATATGAATGACACCATGCTTGAACTCGCCCGGCAAAGTCAGATTGAAGTCGCCAACAAGGTTGGTTACGACAACGTGCATTTCTATAAAGGAAAAATTCAGGACATGGCTATCGACCGCGACTGCGTCGATGCCTATCTAGTCGAGCACCCTGTCACGAACGAGGCCGATCTGCAGAAGCTTGAATCAATGCTTCACACGATGCGAAGCAAAGCCCCCATGATCGCGAACGACTCCATCGATGTCGTCGTCAGCAACTGCGTCCTGAACCTTGTTGATTCATCAGAAAAAGCACAGCTGTTTCAGGAAATATTCCGCGTCCTCAAACCGGGCGGGCGGGCGGTAATCAGTGACATTGTCAGCGATGAAATCGTCCCGCAACACCTTCAAGACGATCCCGATCTCTGGAGCGGATGTATCTCAGGAGCATTTCAAGAGGCCGAGTTCCTGAAAGCGTTTGAGAAAGCAGGTTTCTATGGATGCGAAATGCCTGTTTTGCAGGCGGAACCTTGGCAAACTGTCGAGGGTATCGAGTTTCGATCAGCTACCGTTATCGCCTACAAAGGCCGCATGGAATCTTGCAATGACTACAACGAAGCAGTTATCTACCGTGGCCCATTCACAAAGGTTACTGATGACAGTGGACATATCTTCCGCCGCGGCGAAAGAACCGCTGTATGCCGAGAAATGTTCACACTCATGACACGGGCTCCCTACGCTGACGATTTCATCCCCGTACCACCGCACCAAGCGGTACAGGAAGCCAATGCAAAATCGATGAAATGTGACGGGCACGAAAGATCACCCAAAATCACCAAGGGCAAAAACTATGATCTGACGATCGTCGGGGATGACTGTTGTAGTACTGGTGACTGCTGCTGATTTTTCCAGCTAACTGAACCGAAGAGTGCTTTCACTCTTGCCCGGCAAACGATTCCACACGACTAGACCAACTCATCAATGGAGGGTTGGCCTGATTTGCACTCGGGGTATCGAAAACGCCCAATCATATCTGGTCGGATCAACTGAAATTCTCAACCACTCCAACACCTTGGACGCCTGATTCGCGAAGCCTGTAGGAGAATTCATTGATTGCCAGTGTATCAGTCCGCGTCATATCACGAACGATGATCGCACTATCAACAGCAGATGCACACTGCTGGATCTGACTTGATTGTGATGTTGGACCATCAAGAATGATCAGTTCAAATTTTTCTTTCAAGAGTTCTACCAACTGCGCGACTTCGTGTCCTGTCGCAGCGTTTTTTCCCCTGGGTGGCAATAATGGGATCAGAGTGACACCATCTTCTACCGCGTGGACGGCGACTTCTCTGATCGGCAAGCCCGCCCGGATAGTATCAACCCATCCATACTGCAATTCCAATCGCAATTCATCTGCCAAATTGGGCTGTTCCACATTTGCATCCACCAGAGCGACGCGTTTACCTGCCGCCGCAGCAGCCATTGCCAGCCCAACAGCGACACTACTGCGTCCCTCACCGGCTTTCGTACTGGTGACAAGCACACTATTGAGACCGGACTCAATGGCATCCGACATACGCTCAGCTATTTGCTGAAATAAACGACCCTCGAAAAATAGATCCGCGACCATTGTCGGTACATCGAGCACATCAACCTCCCAGACAGCCTGAAATGGCTTCAGCCCCGCCTGAGGATTGTCTTGTCCCACCTCAAGAGGATCCGAAGCTGACACAAATTCATCGGCCGTATCAGCCTGAACAGCCTCTGCTTGCACAGCGTGTGCTGCCGACGCAGAACCACCATCAAAATCGGTTGGGTTTGGTAATGTTTCAGCAGCACCCTTGGCGGCTGCAGAAAACGGATTTTCGATAATTAGCTCTGAAACTTGCTCGTTCAGCTGCAAAGCTTTGGCATGAACTACTGGACCAGACTGCTGCTCAGGCTTTTTTTCGCTGCCTATTGGAGAATCATTACTCTGTCTCTTATACACATCTCCGAGCCCACGAGACCGAGGCTGATCTC
>CAJXTM010000701.1 GCA_913061385.1 uncultured Rhodopirellula sp.
ATCTACACGTAAGGAGTCGTCGGCAGCGTCAGATGTGTATAAGAGACAGACACAGGATTTGGAATCAAGAAAATTGATCTCGATCGGAACGGATGGCCAGACTTTGTGGTTACCAACGGGCATGTATTCGATCAGCGTTCCGCTGAAATCGATTTTCAGATGTATCCACAGGTGCTCATGAATGAAGGTGCACAATTGCGAGACTCCGGCAATCGTGATGCAGGCGGCTACTTTGGGCAACGACATGTAGGACGGTCGATGGCGTCGATCGATTTTGACGGAGATCGAGATTTGGATCTTCTTGTGGGGCATCTCGATTCTCCCATTGCTCTACTTGAAAATCGCACTCTGAATGAGAATTCGGGGGTGCAATTTGAATTGATAGGCAGGCAGACCGAACGTGATAGTACGGGATGCCGTCTCGTTTTGAAATTTGGAGACCAGGCTTATACCGATTGGGTGGTAGCTGGTGACGGTTACTTGGCAACCGATGAGTCTGTGCTCGATTTTGGAGTTGGCGATGCAAAAGAAAATGGAACCGTCGAAGTGCATTGGCCATCTGGCACGAAACAGAGATTTGAGGGGATTGCGGTTGGCAACAGGTATGTCGTTGTTGAGGGCGACGATGAAATCTGGCGTCGGATGGAAGTGCCCGCCCAGGCTCAAGACGCTGATTGATTAGCGGGTTTTTTCTGCCTTGGTTGAAATGCACGGCTGTCATCTGCTATTTTCTAAGGTTGACGCTGCAATTCTATCGATGGCCACCCGTGTCATCATTTTCTCTAGTGAAACATGCGAAGGCATACAACAATGAAAATTTCTGCTTACTTCCTGCTCTGCTTCTGTGCTCTCTCGTTCGCTGGCTGTGGTGGGAGTGGTGAGACGAAGGTCATCGAACCGCCAACCGCTGCTGACGATGATGCAGCAATGGAAGGAATCGACGATGCTGAGTACAACAAAGCGATGGAAGAGTCCATGAATCAGCAGGGCGGCTGAGTGGAGTTGACCTAACGCCGTCGAAAGAGCTACCTGCGACGCACACCGTTGACTGAGATCACGTCGATTGAGCCTTTTGTAAGGCTCGATTCGGCAGTGGCTCGACATTGCTTTTCGTTGCGTTGCAAGGTGGTCAAAGTTGCAAGGTGATCAAAGTTGCAAGGTGATCTAAGACGACTGGTCGAATGCTTGCGACGTCCGGCAAAGGATGATGAAGCTCCGCTTATAACGGTTAGATCGGTGAGGGTTGGAGAATTCGGTCGCAGGATCTGCGGATTGCCGGAAACTCAGGGAAACTTCACCCGTTGCAAGCCATTGGCACTTAGGTCTCCTTGTGGAACTGAGCTTGTGCAAATGAATCCGCGTAGCACTTCTTGCAGTATTGGAATTCGATCGGGATCTGCCTCTTTTGGATAAGAAATCACCCCTCTAAAAAGGGGGGTGAGGCCGGCTTCTTTCGTTTTTGGACACAAGGAAATAGTGTTTTAAAAAGGTTTTAAAGTAATTCTCGCCATTGAAACCCCAACGATGGGCTGTTTTTGTGCATAATTAGGGTAAGCGCATGCAGAGTGCGGTCGACGTAATTCCGCGGCGTCCGTTCTTCTTGATTTTGAAATAATAACTTTTTTCGTTCCCGTGAGGTGTTGAATGAATCGTTCGAGAGAATCACAACGAGGCTTTACACTCGTTGAGTTGTTGGTGGTGATTGCCATCATCGGTGTTTTGGTAGGACTGCTCCTGCCAGCAGTGCAGGCCGCACGTGAAGCGGCTAGACGCATGAGTTGCAGTAACAACTTCAAGCAGATTGGATTGGCAATCCATAATTACCATTCCGCGTACAAGCAATTGCCAACCCAAGGATCTGGTACCGGCATTGGCCTGAATTCGCCTAATTGGTGGCAGCAAGGTAATGACGCCAGCAAAATGTGTTTGAGTGCATTCGTTGGTCTAACCCCATTCTTTGAGCAGCAAGCTCTCTGGGAAAAAATCTCTAACCCGATGGCGGAAACCGTCACTGGCGGAGCCCCTCCGGGAAACACAGGTTTAATCGCACCTCCGCGATGGCCGGCGATGGGCCCGAGTCCCCGAAACTTCTCGCTCACACCCGGTTACATCCCGTGGTCCACCGAGATCCCGACCCTTCGTTGCCCAAGTGATCCAGGAACTGGAGCACCTTCATTGGGCCGAACCAATTACGCCACTTGCATGGGTGATTCACCTAGTCCTTGGGCAAACAATTACAAGCGAGGCAACCTGACTGACGGAAGCAGTTGGGGGCACAGCGCTGCCAATTCGGTCAACCGAGGTATGTTCTACGCACGGAAAGAGTCAAAGTTCCGCGATACTCTTGATGGCTTGTCGAATACGATTGCGATGGGCGAGATCAAGACCGACCTTGGTGACCGTGACATCCGATCGTCAATTTCATGGCGTCGTCGGGGTAGCAACGACGTGAATAATAATCCTTCGTTCTGTCAAGACGCTGGTGAAATCGATCCTGAGCGTCCTACTTACTGGTGTGCTCCAGGTTCTTCGAATTGCACGCCCCCTGAGGCACTGGTGCAGAATAGCAGCCGTGATTGTCGTGGTGGCAGTTGGGCAAACTTCCGAGCAATCGTTACGCAGATGTACACAGTCTTGCCTCCAAATAGCGAAGTGTGTGTCGGTCAGTGGATTGATGGGCCCGGTACTTGTCCACCAAGCAGTAACCACCAAGGTGGAGCACACATCCTGATGGGTGATGGTGCAGTCGTCTTCATGACTGATTCTGTCGAAGCAGGTGATCGGCGTGCTGGTGGTGTTCGTCTTGGACAGTCCGGTCCGCGTGCCCCTGGTTCTCCTAGTCCTTACGGGCTCTGGGGTTCTCTTGGTACGAGCAGGGGAAAAGAGACTATCGAAGAGCAGCTGAATCAGTAGGTCTGATTCTCAAATGCTAATTTAGAAACCTCGCCCGTGCATCGCGGGCGAGGTTTTTTTTATGCCTCAGTGCCGAGTCTGCAGCGCAAGCTAATCCTGTGCCTGTATCGCAAGGTGCCTGTAGCGCAAGGTGACTGTAGCGCGAGGTGACTGTAGCGCAAGGTGACTAGCTGAGCTCGTTCATCGATCCGAGATGGGCCCAAAGACCGGAGCAGAAGACGATTTCGTCGTCAGATTGGATATGAGGGCTTGGGATAGGGGGGCTTTACCACGCTGGGTCTGTATCCTGCCGGTTTGTGTTCTCACGGTCTGCGGTTGGTTGTGTGTTTGTTTGCTAGTTCTAATTGCTGGGATTTACAGCCCTCGTGAGCATGGCACTTCTTTGCCGGCTGATATGTCACCGTGGGGCTCCGAGGCGATTAGTCTTTATGAATTCGAATCCAGTGGTCATGGAATTCAATGCCCTGTTCCTGAGGCACTGTGGGCATGTGACACTCGATACAGTTGGTTTCAGCAGATACGGGACAGGTTGTATGCTGTCTCTTATACACATCTCCGAGCCCACGAGACCGAGGCTGATCTCG
>CAJXTM010000702.1 GCA_913061385.1 uncultured Rhodopirellula sp.
TCTCGTGGGCTCGGAGATGTGTATAAGAGACAGGTCAATCAATCGGTCCAACTGGGTCAGCATTTCCGCAACTGTCAGTCCAAATTTGCTGCGGTAACCCCCGCTGGCCTGCCACCGACCTGATCCGCGGGTGGCAAGTTTGACTCGCATTCCCAAAGTCGGCCGCACTCCGAGTTCATCTGAAATCTTGAGGATCAGGTCGAGTTCGCTGACCTTCTCGACAACGGGAATGACAGTGCGACCAAGCCGTTGGGCCAGCAATGCCATGCGGATGAATTCCGCGTCTTTGAATCCATTGCAAATGATGGGGGTGTCTGCATCGGTCATTGCAACCACTGCCAGCAGTTCTGGCTTGCTTCCTGCTTCCACGCCAGATCCGAATTGCTGCCCGTGTTGGATAATCTGCTGAACTACATCTCGCTGCTGGTTGACTTTGATCGGATAGATGCAGCGGTATCCATTCTTGTAGTCGTGGTCGTCGATGGCTTTTTGAAAACAGTGACTCATCGTTTTGAGACGATCACCCAAAATTCCGTTGAACCTGATCAATATTGGCAGGTCCAGTCCGCGTTGCTTCAAACGGTCAATTAACTCTTTTAAGTCAATCTCATCTTCTGGATTGCGAGTGGGTGAGACCGTGATTGTTCCCTCATCTGACACATTGAAATAGCCATCGCTCCAGCGATCAATCTCGTAAAGTGAAGCACTTTTTTGCGGCGACCATGGTCGATTTGTAGCAATATCCAATGTCTTTAAGACTCCCCTGCGGGCGTAGTCATGATCTTCCGGTAGGTGTGGTTCACCCTGCTGGACGTCTTACGCAACTCGGTTTGCCCAACTCGGTAGTTGACGTTGCGTAACGTATTGCCTATTCCCGGGCCGTATTCTACAGGGCTGCGTGCTTGTCCAACCAGCGGGGGCGGTTTGGCCGCAATTCCAGTTCCGTTGGGCAGTGATTCCGGTTCGGTCTTGCTTGTGAATCTGCTGACGCGGGGATGGATCATTTGATGAATCAGGGAAAGCGTATTTCGAGGTCATCCCAACCCTTTTTTGCAATGATAGACAGGACGGATTGGTTGATTCATGGACGCGGGGTGCTTCTTCGTAACGGCTTGCCCAAGGCTTGCTGTTGGTTAGCGATCGAGCGGAGCGGGTTCATGGGGGAAATCGAGCGGAGCGGGTTCATGCGGGAAATCGCTCGGAGCGGGTTCATGCGGGAAGAGGATTAAGTCGCAGTAATGCCGTAATATCGAGTCGCATCAATAGTGTTGTTACAATCACATTACATTCGGGTTGAGGTTTGCCGGGTAAACTGGCAGGATCGTCCATTCGCCAAACGCTGGCTGTTGATTGCAATGATTTTGAAATTTAATCCGACGAACTAACCAAAATTTTGAACGGGGAGAAAACGCATGACGGTTCAACAACACAGTATGTCCGGGCTCGGGTCCACATCGCGAAGACGATTGCCGTCGATTAATCGACGATTAATGTTGCAAAATTCAGCGTTGGTTTCAGCGGCCTTTGCCATCCCCGGTTGCTTCGCGGAAGAGGTTGCCGAAGGCTTGGTGAAGACTGCCGGTATGGTTGAAGGACCTTTCTACCCAGACAAACTGCCTCTCGATACTGATAACGATCTGTTGTTAATCAACGACTCGATTAATCCCGGCGTAGGGGAAGTCACGTACCTTTCTGGTCGCGTGATGGGGAAGAGTGGGAAACCGATTCGTAATGCTTTTGTCGAAATCTGGCAATGCGATGCTGGTGGAGCTTACCTACATAGCGGTTCGAGTAATAAAACGAAAACAGACTCCAATTTTCAGGGGTACGGTCGTTACTTGACTGATAGTCAGGGACGCTACTTTTTCCGCACCATCAAGCCCGTGCCATATCCTGGAAGGACGCCGCATATCCATTTTGGGGTCAGTAAAAATGGGCAGCGTGTTTTGACGACACAGATGCTTGTCAAAGGTCATCCCATGAATGAAAAAGACTTTTTGTTCAAGCGTATCACCAATCAAGCTGCTCGGGATTCGCTGCTCGTCGGGTTCAATCCGATCCAAGGATCAAGGATCGGCGAATTAGAAGCGAATTTTGACATCGTGCTGGGCCGAACAGTCCAGGAACTCGATGACGGTACCTTGGGTGGTGGGCTGGCAAAGCCTGATCGTGCGCGGGGCTGATTAGCTGTTAGCTCGGATTGCAACACACGGACTGTGCTTCGTGCCGCTGAGCGTTTGGATATTAAGTTAGCACTCGTAACGTTTA
The DNA here is from genome assembly GCA_913061385.1 of uncultured Rhodopirellula sp. Lineage (GTDB taxonomy): Bacteria > Planctomycetota > Planctomycetia > Pirellulales > Pirellulaceae > Rubripirellula. The sequence goes on from CAJXTM010000702.1 coordinate 2,269, forward strand.
TCACTGATTACAGATGGCTGGTAATGTGCGGCTCGGTGACGCCTGCCTGAATGTTTTCGTAGTCAGTCCGAAATCGTGAAAATGACAGGTCTGGTCGAGATTGGTGTGGATTCCTGCAATTTTTCTGCCTTATGAACAATGTGCATTTGATCCGTCGGCGCCATCACGATCAGGTAATGATTTCGGCCATTGCTGATCGTGATAGAGTCTTGCAAGCCGTTTGAAATCGCTGCTCCATCGAATCCCAGGGGCATGCACTGGACATTGTGATCTCCTGCTGGCAGTTCTGCCCGCAAAACCTGTATTTCCCTCGGTAGCAGGCCCCAGCAGCGAGTGTCTGCTTTTTCAATGCCGCTCCACGCTGATGCAGTCGCAAAGTGAAATAGTGCCCCCGCTGTCCCTTCAAGGCCCATCGCGTCACCGATAGATGCAACAGCCGCTTCCTTGGTCACCCGTCGAACGATGGCGCGTGCTATCGTCCATGGCATCTCTGCCGCGTTTTGACGAATTGCTAGTTCGGCCACGTTGGTGAGGGTTTCTGTTTTGCCGACAGGGGTTCCGTCAACCATGATTCCTACGCTTGCGACGGGGCTTTGAGGAATGAATACTTCGGGGACTTTGACAGATGCGATGTTGGGCAAGGCTGGTATGTCATTGTCTTCATCCTCGTCAGTGTTGTCCTCGTTGTGAGTTTGGTTGGTTGCCGAATTCAGCACAGAGGATGCGATGGCTAGCGTTGCTGTTGTTGTCGGAGCCACCGTTTCCTGGAGGACTGGGCCACGGCCCACGCATGAGATGACATACAGAACACCATTTCCCTGAGCACTGTGGGTGCCGTTGTTTGAGCGGGCTATGTCTGTGGCAGCCGCTGCAAATTCTGGGCGGACTGAACTGGCGAGCTTGTAATACCTCGAAGCATCGTCGTAGTCGTGGTGAGTTGCTTCCCTTAGCACTCCTCGCAGATAGGGCGCAATCGCTATCGGCTGATAGATGTTGCCACCGTTCAGCCCCCAACGTTCGGCTTGTGTCGCCAGTTTTGTCTGCCGGTTGATAGCTTGCAGTGTGTAGCTTTCAGCGTCGACCTGGTCTCCCGCGAGTGAGCAGACAGCAAGCATCGTTCGGATCATGACCTCTTCATAACCCGCAGGGCGAAATGCCTTCGCGTTGTCGTCGGTCAGCACCTGTCTCTTATACACATCTGACGCTGCCGACGACTCCTTACGTGTAG
>CAJXTM010000703.1 GCA_913061385.1 uncultured Rhodopirellula sp.
GAGATCAGCCTCGGTCTCGTGGGCTCGGAGATGTGTATAAGAGACAGGCTGAGAACGATGCGACGAGTAATATACTGACAAGTCCGTTCAATGCGCAGTTTGATGAGTCGATCACGATCACTGATCAAGAACGCTGGCAAGAGCTTGATTCGAGAATGGGTGTTTTTGTCGATCGCTTTTTGAGTAAACAAGAAATTTTGGAAACACGTGACGCGAAGTTCTTTCTCTTTGATGTCGGTGGCTTTGGTGGTTTTTATCCACAAAGCGTTGTTGACTTGGTTTCAACAGATTCTGTGCCGAGGATTCAGGTTGCATCTGAAAACGATAGTGGTCTACGGAATTTGATTGTCAACACTATCACGCTAGCGGTGATCATTGCTTTACTGAGTTGCGTTGGATCTCTGCAGCGTTTCGTGGTCCCTGTTGTTCGGCACCCAGCATTTTGGCTTGCCTTGATTGGTGTTTTTGGGTTTGCCGTGGCCCCTGTGCCAGTGGCGGGCGCAATTCTACTGGTTGCTGTCTCGTTGCCCGCCTTTCCTACCCGACGGTCGTCACTGTCCCGCTGAATTCGTTAGAATTCTACTTTAGTCACCGGTGCCCTTACGAAGCGGTTGAACACCGTTGATTAGATGTTCGGGAAAGGTGATCCAAAACTGCTACAGCCCATCACATTGAAACGATTGGAACTTCATTTACAATGAAAATTCATCTCTTCAAATTTTGCATCCTGGGATGGATGCTTGTTTTCTGCTTGTGGATCGAGTTCGGCGCAAGTCAAGTTGACGCACAGAGTCCGGTTAATGTTGCCGGCACGCTTCGGGCCGTCACGCACACTGATTCCAAACACACTGTGGAATCGGTCAAGGATTCTCTGCACTTGCGGACGGGCTACACGATTGAGGTGATTGCATCAGAGCCTCTCGTGGCTGATCCGGTTACTGCGCGGCTTGATCACAGAGGCAGGTTGTGGGTGGTGGAAATGCCAGACTATCCCGTGGGACCGAGTGAAGGAGAATCTCCTCGTGGTCGGATTAAGATTCTGGACGACACGAATCAGGATGGAGTTTTTGATCAAGCCACTGTCTTTGCAAAGGGGTTGATGTTTGCCACAGGAGTTCAACCGTATCGCGACGGAGCGTTCGTAACTTTGGCGGGACAAATTGCATTTTTGCGAGATCGAGATGGTGACGATCAGTCCGATGAGACCGTTGTGCTATTTGAGGGTTTCGCTGAACAGAATCAGCAACTGCGAGCCAATCACCCCACCCTGAGTCCCGATGGGCTGATTTATGTTGCGGGTGGATTACGGGGTGGTTCTATCAAAGCGATAGACGCTCGTTACGATCAGCGATCTGAGCCTGTGGATTTACGTGACCGCGATTTCTGTTTTGATCCTGAGGGTGGATGGTGGGGCTCTGTTCCGGGGAAGAGTCAGTTTGGAGTTTCGATTGATGACTTTGGTCGGCGGGTTGGTTGCAGCAACAGAAACCCGGCCATGATGCCAGCGTTGACGCTAGATGCGGTTCTACGTGATCCACTTCTGGTTGGGCGGGATGCTATTCATGACGTTGCTCTTTCTGCGGAGAAATCACGGGTCGTTTCAAGGGCTCAGGCGTGGACCACAAGCAATCTGCATTCTGGACAATTCAGTGCTGCCTGTGGAGTTTTCGCTCCTGGTTGGCATAACGGTGGTAATGAATGGTTGCTTGCCTGTGAACCCACTGCCTACCTCGTTCAACGTCAAAGATTGTCTCGTGAGGGAAGTGTCTGGAAGTCACGCCGAGAGTCGCAAGTTAGTGAGTTTCTGTCTTCCACCGATACTTGGTTTCGGCCGGTGGACATCACCGTTGGTCCACAAAAGTCGGTCCTTATTGTGGATATGGCGCGGGCTGTGATTGAGCATCCTGATTTTATGCCGAGTGAGCTCAAGACGCGTCCTGATCAACGAGACGGCACGGCCCTGGGACGAATTTGGAAGGTGGCCGAGAAGTCAGCAACGCCCACCATCGTCAGGCTGCAGAATATCGATGACGCAATCCAATGGCTGCAGTCAGAATCGGCTTGGCAACGGGCGTCCGCCTCTCAGTTCCTGCTGGAAAAAGGCGGGGCGGCATTGAATCCACTCGGTGAGTTGGTGTTGGATGATGATATTAGTTCCGCAGCTCGTTCCAGATCAGCTTGGTTGCTCGACAAGAAGGATGCCTTAACCAAGCAACATGCAGTTGCATTGATGAAGTCCAGTGACGCACGATTACGGGCACTCGGTGTTCGACTATCACAAGGGCGTCCCGAATTATTGAAGGATGTTTTGGCGATGAATGCTGATGTCGATCCTTTGGTCGCGAGGAATGTAGCTGCCGAAGCTGGGGCGGCAGCTGATTTTTTACCGTCGCGCGTACAAGCATTGGCGAATATTGCCAGACAGTGGTCATCGAAGGATGAGTGGATTCGGATAACTGTTGCGAGTGCAGATCGCGCACTATTGAAAAATCTTGCTCAGCAAATCGCCAGCAATAAGCAGCTGGATTTACGGTTGCTCCAGCACTTGGTGGAACGGGTTGCCATCGAGTCGCCCGGGGATGCGGTAGCGTTCGTGCTCGCTGCCGGAACAGAGGGGAGTCCTGACTCGATTTTGAATCATCGACAAATTGAATTGTTGAAATCGTGGGTGCGGGGAGTAAGGAAATCACGGCAGTCAGTACCAAAAGTGGTAGCAGGTTTACCCGAACCGCTTCGAGTTGGTCTGCAGAGTCTTGTATCGCGATCAATGGTCACAACGCGTGATTCAATGGTTCCTGCTGATTTGCGAGCAGCTTGTCTTTTGCTGGCCGCCGATTTTGGCCAAGTCAATGCACCGCTGCGAGAGCTTGTTGGTGACCGTTCACCACCAGAGTTGCGTGCTACCGCTCTGCCGTTGAATTTGCGAATTGATCCTGAGTGGACCCGTGCTTACGTGGTTAAGCATGTGACAGGGATGACGATGACAGTGCGTGCAGCAGCAGTCTTGGCTTGTGTGCGACGTCTAGAAGATGCGAAGTGGTTCCTGCAACAGATCGAAACAGGAGATATTCCGAGAACCGTTGTGGATCCGGCAACGGCAAAAAAACTTCGGCAGCATCCGGATGCTAACGTCAAGTCTGCCGCAGAGCGACTGCTGGCAACTGATCCCAATCGAGCCAAAGTATTGAAACTTTATGCAGGGTCAGCCAGCACCTTGGGCAATGCAATGGTAGGTAAAAATTTGTTCAAAGAGCATTGTTCTGCCTGTCACCAAGTTGGAGGTGTCGGCACCAATGTTGGACCCGATATAAGTGACTCACGAACGAAAACGCCTGCGGCACTTCTCACTTCAATTTTGGACCCAAATGCTGCTATTGATTCGGCATTTGTACAGCATCAAGTTCTCACGGTAGATGGTCAAGTATTGGATGGCTTGTTGGTGGGAGAGGCAAAGGACGCCATCACCCTTCAACAAAAAGGGGGGAAACGCGTAAT
>CAJXTM010000704.1 GCA_913061385.1 uncultured Rhodopirellula sp.
AGATCAGCCTCGGTCTCGTGGGCTCGGAGATGTGTATAAGAGACAGTTGTTATCCCGTGTCGCGAACGTCACTGCAGAAAACTTTTTCAACACGTTCAACTCTGCGACTCACTGCCTGCTCGGAAACCGAGTTTTGCAGCTCGGCACCTCTCGGGTGCACTTCACTAAAAAGGTTCTGAGCAACGTTTTTAGCTGCATGAAATCCTCGGTCTCAAATAGAGGACGTTCTTTTGTTCCCCCCTTCAATCTCGCCACTAATGCGTCCGTCGTAATCGGCTTTTTCGACCGCTTACATATGATGAGCTTCGCCCATAATCCAACGAACCAGTGCTGTGACAGTAAAACCACTCACCATGATAAGAAAACAATGTGGATTTCTGCAGTACTGAATCATCGGTGCATGCTTCAATTCGTGAAGCGTCCCCATATAAAGAAAGGTGCCTGCCCCAAGGGACAACACGCAAGCTTTGAAAACAGGCAACCATTCTGGCTGCAACTCCTTTGTAAATCCCCCCAAAACCAACCCCGCGGGAGTCATGATGGCAAATGTTAAGAGCAACAGTGCTGCTTGTCGTTGTGTCAACGTACTGCGAACCATGTTCATTGCTAAAGCAAAACCAGCAGTTCCTTTATGCAAGATGATCGCGATGAAAATCAGTTTTGCCTGTGTTCCATCACTGACACCCAGAGCCATCCCCAGGAAAAAAGAGGGAGCTGCGATCATGCCAGTCAGCAACAACGGAATGATTGCCGGAGCTAAATCCGCTTCGGGCGGCACGGGTCTCGTGTCCTGCTCATGCACAACTTTCCCTGTCTGATGTTCAATCGCCAAGAGAATTAAGAATGCGGAAACGGCGATGATCGAAGAAACGGGGTACTCAACGCTCGGCAATGCTTGACGAAAAACCGAAAATGCAGACGGCAGCATCATCAATAGTGATAGCGCCAGAAAGACGCCGGACGCAAAAGCCTCTCCTCTTGGAAACCCATCTGAGCTTTTGACGGCATCCGGTTTGGCAAGCGGCAGAAACCCGCCCACTACTGCACTCAAAAAAATCACGACCAGATAAAACGTCTGGGTAATTGTTAGCACGACCGCTTCTCCACTCTGATTTACATGACGATTCCCGCCTGCTTCACATGACGATGCCAACTTTCAAAGTAGGTTACCTTTAAATCGGTGCTTCGTTAAGAGGGACTCGGCGCATGCACAGCGTTCGGTAAAACTTCCGAGTTCTTGGTGCAAGTTAAACGGCGACAATCTGGCGACGTTTCATCGTATGGTCCATCGCTGCAGGGGGGGGCGGGGGGCAGATGTTTTGCGGTTCGACGTCACTCCATCCACTTATCCTGCGCAAGAAAAAAGAGGCGAATTAAAGCGTCATTTTCGTGCTCGCCGAGTCACTCAAGTTGCGTAGCCCCCTATTGAAATTGAGTGCGGTTTTAGTTTCGAAGCAGCGGATTTTGACAGGATGTCCACGCAAGGGGGGCATGATTAGCACCGGCCAAGAAGTCTACTTATCTTTTGCGATTAACCGCAGATGCCCGTTAACTCTTGAGAGTATTTGGGTGTGTCACCGTCATGAGAGCCCAAAGCCTTCTTGCCTTCCCTGATTCTCGTCGCAAACGCCTTGCCGCAGATCGGTGCGGACCGGCCCACCCCAACGTCCTGATTTTCTGATGGACGAGATGGGTCAAGGTGATGTGGGCAGTTTGAATCTCGATGGGGGCGGGTTGTGCACACCGAAGTTGGATGCGTTCGTGCAAGTGGAGTCAGCTTTTTGCGTGCGCATTCGTGTGCTTCGGTGTGCGATCTGAATTGATACGGGTTGTTCACGGGCAACCAAGCTCAGAGCGGTTTGTTAGATGCCGTTAAGCGTATTTTGAATCTCGTGTTTGCATTCGCGTGGCAATGAAGTGCAAATGGCCGATCCTGTACTGTCAAATTGAGTTTTTGGCGGCCCTAGCTCACTATCAACTCTTCGAGGGGGCCGGTGAGATCGAGGTGCTTTAGATTCGAATCAGGTTGCCCAAACATGTCCGAAGTTTGCATTCCGGCTGCATTCATGAGTGAGAGGTAGAGACTGCCAACGGTGCGGTGACCTTGGTCGCCGTACTTGGGGTATTGAATATAGCGTCCCCCAGTCAGTTTCCCCCCCATCCCACCAAGCAAAACGAAGGGCCAGTCGTGGCCAGCGCAGTGATGATCGCCTGATGAGCATGACAGGTAGACGATGATGGTGTTATCGAGCATGGTTCCGTTTCCTTCTGGAATGCTGTCGAATTTTTTCGCCATATTTGCGATCTGTTTGAGATGCAGTTTCTCGATCTCCATTCTTGCCTGATGTCCCGTCCAGCCGTTTGACGCGGTGTTTTCCTGCAGGTGACCGAGGGAGTGAACGGAATTCGAGAGGCCGAATTCCGAATACTTCACACCCAGCGTGTCGGGTCGCAGGGTGATCACATTGGTTAGACCGGCGATCAGAGCCGCGGTGGCGATTTCGAAGTGGGATTCGATTCGGGCAGAGGGAGCCATGGAATCGAAGCGATCGGTCAGTTCCGGAGCATGTTCTCGAATGCTACCCGTGAGCGCGGCTTTCTTCTCGCCGATGTCTCTCAGCGACTCGAAGGAATTCATGTAAAGTGCGAAACGTTCTTTTTCATCCCCCGACAGTTGCTTCTCGACACGCCGGGCGTCTTCAGTCAGGAAGTCCATCAGTTTTCCATTCAAGGCGAGTTTTTTTTCGAGTTGCTCAGGGCTTGCTACGGCAGCACCGAAGAGTTCGAGAAAAGCTTTGCGTGGCGATCCCTGATAGGCAACCGGTTTCGCGGGACCGTAGGCCGAAAGGTTGGGATAACAGTAGCTGTCTTCTGGCTTCCATCCGGTCTCCAGCAAACGCCCGTTCATCGCCATCCCGTACATTGGATAAGGACCGGCCGAGAGATGCTTCCCGAGCAGGCAATCCAGTGTCGGCGCCACAGCGACACTCTCCGAATCGTGCAGCGAAAGCGTCCCGAAGCCCTTGGTGTGATTTCCTCGGAAACCGACCCCTGACAGGCTTTGAATGATTGTCAGACGGTCCTTGAATGAATCCAGTACCTGCATCTTTTCCGGTAGCTGCCGGTTGCTTAGCGACACGTCGACGAGCGGTCCCTCGCGTCGTCCTCGATTACCGAGTTTCTTGCCGTCGTCCGGATTGATGTAGTGATTCTCTAGGCCGTCGGGGACGAGATTGAACTTGTCGATTCCAGACGACTTGACCACGAAGACAAAACGCTTGGGCAGGGTCTCTTCATTTCCGGCAGCGTGTGCCTGAATCGATCGCAAGCATGAAGCCATGCCCAGCGACAACCCACCAACGGAGAGGTCCTTCATGACTTGTCGTCTTGAATACAGCATGGGTTAGTCTCTTTGACTGTTGGGGAGCTGATGTAGGCTGGAGTAGGTACTGTCTCTTATACACATCTCCGAGCCCACGAGACCGAGGCTGAT
>CAJXTM010000705.1 GCA_913061385.1 uncultured Rhodopirellula sp.
GGCAGCGTCAGATGTGTATAAGAGACAGCGTCGGGGTAGTTGCTCCCGCTCAATGTGTTCAGTTTGTTGACCAATCCAAATCCCAGTTGTTGCTCGGCACGACTGACGCTGCCTTCCGGTTGGGCGAACTCCAATGGGTTTTCTGGGTCGACTTTAAGTTTGACTGCATCGTAGGCAGGTCCCAAGTAATGCCCATCACTTCTGTCAAAGAATCGGGGTCCCATGCTGATAAATTGCGGCAGGTTCTCGTTAAGAGATCCAAGTCCATAGTTGACCCACGCTCCGATGGTAGGAACCCGAGGGTCGAGCATGTGGCGTCCTGAATGGAATTGGACCTGCGCGCCGTGATTGTCATCCGTTGTCCACATTGATCGAATCACTGCGATGTCATCAATTCGCGATCCGATGTGGGGAAACCAATCACTGATCTCAATCCCACTTTGACCATACTTTTTAAACCCTACCTGGAGCGGGTAGATTTTGTTCCGCTGTTGGCCGTTTGCATCGTTCACGACAACGACACGCACTTTATTCAGTTTTTCGGGTGACTGGACATCAGCAAAGGGAGTCTCAGCAATGCTCTTTCCGGCGTGCTTGGTTAGATTTGGTTTGGGGTCAAAGCTTTCCATGTGGCTAACACCACCTCGCATGAACAACCAAATCACGTTTTTTGCACGGGGAGCAAAGTGCGGCAAACCGTTCGGCGGTGCTGTGTTCGCGGGTTCGCTAGCAGCGCTGTCATCCGCAAGCATCGCTTGTAAAGCTATCCCACCGAGACCTGTGGCAGATCGAAGAAATGATCTTCGCTGCTGGAGGGTTTTGTGTTCACGTGTTGGGTGAGTGTTTTTGTTCATGTGCTGTGAAAGCGTACCGTTGGTCCGCGATTGAGTCTGGGATGTCGGTGGCTAGCGGATGGTTATGAAGTCGTTGTGATTGAGAATTGCCTGCACAAATCGTGCTCGTATCTGTTGGGCACCCGCGACCTCTTTCAGGGTCTGCATCTGTGCAAAGTAATGTTCGCACTCGCTCTTCTCCAAGGCAGATGGAGGGCGTGCAAGGATCAGCGAGAATGTTGCCTCGATGAAATGAGTGGTTTCAGAGGATTTGATTCGTTGGCTAATTTGCTTGGCGATTTGATCCGACATGTCGATTGATAAGCGACTGTTGGATAGAGCCAATGCTTGTTGAGGCACAATGCTTTCGGAGCGGCGGTAACATTGCAGGATGTCAGCGTTGTCAAACATTTCAAGGAAGCTATTCTTCTGGTCACGGGAGTGTCGGAAGTAAATGCTTCGGCGTCTTGCTTCCGGGCCCGGGTTGATCGAAGGTCCTCCCATCATGGGGTCAAGTTCTCCTGCCAGCATCAGAAGACTGTCACGGATTACCTGTGATTCCATTCGTCGTGAGTTCATTCTCCAGAGGAATCGGTTGGTTGGGTCGGTTGCTATGGTTGCTTGCGTGACGGATGACGTTGATGCGCTCAGGGCGTAGGTCTCTGAGGAGACGATCAGTCGGTGAAGGTGGTGGAAACTCCATCCTGAGTTGATGAAGTCAATGGCCAGTCGATCAAGAAGATCCTTGTGGAGCGGTTCCGGCGATCGAAGTCCAAAGTCGAATGTTGAATCGACCAGAGGTTGGCCAAAATGTCTCATCCAGACATGATTCACAGCGACTCTTGCTGTGAGTGGATTCTGATCAGAAGTAATCCACTTTGCGAGGGCGAGTCGGCGTCCCGTGCTAATGTTCGAGTAGGTTGCCGGGTATTCAGTTTCCTTGTCTGCTGGTGATTCAAGTGCTTTAAGCGAGCCCTTGATCGGAGCGTATCTGCTGGGTGATGCTTTGCGTGCGGATAGCTCTGCTTCAGCCCGTTCAATGGCTTGGTTGATGGTTGCAAGTTTCTTTGCATCCGAGGCTGATTGTGTGGCCTCGTGTTTGAGGACCGCAATTTTCCACGCGGCCTGGTGTTCCCCCGCAATGTTCGCCAAGGTTTCACGTTGGTCCGCGGTTAGCTTTTTCAGTTCTTCTGCTTTCGCCGATTCCAACATCGATTCAAGCATTTTTTTATGTGCGACTGCAGCGGTATGATGGGCTTTCGCGATTTTAACTGCTTGTTCTGCTTCGTCGACGGTGACGGCGTCTGTGTTGTTTGCTTGTTTTAGATCGGTGTCATTGCTGAGGTTCGTTATTTGGATGGAATCGAAATCAACCGTTGCGTCAAATCCAGAGAGGCTGATGAAACCCTCTCGCCTGTTCGGGTATCGATACGCGATCATGAATTTTTCATCAAGCCAAACGTTTACCAGAGTTCCTCGTATCGCGAACCGAAGTTCATGGGTTTGGCCGATAGTGACAGGAAATGCTTTTCGACCCGCAGCGGGATAAGATGATTGAACGTCTCGCTCATAGGCGACTTGGACTTTAGGGTCGGGCGAATGAGCACTCGTGTAGACATAGTTTGAGTATCCCGAATTGTCGGATTGATCGAAACGGATGGTGACTGATTTGTAAGTGCTTCCGCCGGTGGTCGTGTATTTGCAACGCAATTCAAAATCGCGTGGTGGTGTGATCAGTAGCCTTGCAGTCTGCGATTCTCGCGTTGATTTCGTTTGGCTCAGTGTACCGTTTCGATGCTTCCAGCCATCTCCACTGAGCCGCCATTTCTGTGTGTCAAGTTTTGTGAAGTCATCATTGAAATCGAATGCCTCATTGTCCTGAGCCGAGGTGGCTAAGGCTGTGGCTGTCAGTTCGCTTCGCCGCCGTTTCGCTTGGGTGTGTTTCTGGCCGCATTCCTTAACCTGCGATTTCACGCTGGCAAGGTGAGCTTCTAGGACATAGCTTCTCGTGCCGGGTGAGTGTGCTGAACGTGGTAGCTGTATGGGCTTGGTTTCGTGTTCAATGTTGGCGAAGATTGCCGGCACCCCAGGTTTGATCGGTACGGTTTTGTCAGGGGACTTTGGGTCACCTCGTTGATGAAGGTAGGTGATCTTGTTGATGTTGTCGTCGAAGACGCGTGGTAGGCCGCCTTTTTCAAAGTCCGTCTCTCCTGGTACTGCATCGAGTCTGACTTGGTGTGGCTCAAAGATTGCTCTGAGTCGATAGTAATCGAGGTGGGTGATGGGGTCGTACTTGTGGTCATGACATTTGGCACAATTCATGGTGAGGCCGAGAAAGGCTTTGCTGGTGTGTTCGATGGTACTGTCGAGCCAGGTGGTGCGATTGAAAAGATAGTAGTTTCGGGCCAAGAAACCGGTGCCTGTGATGGACTCTATGTCTGTTGGAGCTGCTTCATCCCCTGCCAGCATCTCAACGATCATGCGGTCATAACCCTTGCCGTCGTTAAGTGAGGTAATGATCCAGTCTCGCCAGTGCCAGAGATGCTTCTGGCTATTTCTTAGTTGCTTTCCTAAGCCGTACCAGTCGCTGTATCTCCAGATATCCATCCAGTGACTGTCTCTTATACACATCTCCGAGCCCACGAGACCGAGGCTGATCT
>CAJXTM010000706.1 GCA_913061385.1 uncultured Rhodopirellula sp.
TACACGTAAGGAGTCGTCGGCAGCGTCAGATGTGTATAAGAGACAGGTCCTGCAGGCTGCTGCTGACGCCGGTGTCCCCGTCATTGCATATGACCGCCTTATTCGCGACAGCGCAAACGTTGACTACTACGCTACCTTCGACAACTTCCAGGTTGGCGTCCAGCAGGCAACATCGCTCCTCGTGGGTATGGGAGTCTACGCGTCTGAAGATTCCACTTCCGCTGACGGCGCTAACGCTGCCGGTCCATGGAACGTAGAACTCTTCGCTGGTTCTCCTGATGACAACAACGCAACATTCTTCTTCAACGGAGCAATGAGCGTACTTCAGCCCTTGATCGACTCGGGTGTGTTGGTAGTTGGCTCTGGCCAGACCGACTTTGAACAAGTCGCCATCTTGCGTTGGGACGGTGCAACCGCACAGAAGCGCATGGAGGACATCCTTGTGGGTAGTTACGCAGGAGACAGCGTTCACGGTGTACTTTCACCGTACGACGGCTTGAGCCGAGGCATCATTGCTGCTCTCGTTGATGGTGGCTACACTTCTGAAACTCTGCCCGTGATCACTGGCCAGGACGCAGAAGTTCTCTCCGTCAAGTCCATGCTTGCTGGCGAGCAGTACTCGACCATTTTCAAGGACACTCGTGAGCTGGCCGGCGTAGCCTCCAGCATGGCGATTGACCTCTTGAATGGTGAAGAGCCTGAGGTTACAGACACCACGACGTACGACAACGGCGTGAAGGTTATTCCCTCTTACCTCCTGACCCCCTACATCGTTACGGTGGACAACTACGAGGCGCTCTTGATTGATTCCGGTTACATCGCTGAGGCTGACCTCGGCTAAGTAGTCGCATCCCTTGACGCTTCCCACCGCAAATTAGCGGTGGGAAGCGTCAAGGCTCATAATTAGCCATAACCTATTTCGCGCAAAGGAGCGTCAGTGTCCGAGGCTATTCTTGAAATGCGCTCTATCACCAAAAAATTTCCGGGTGTTGTTGCCTTAGATGACGTCAGCCTCACTGTCGCCCAAGGGGAAATTCACGCCATTTGTGGTGAGAATGGTGCAGGCAAATCCACTCTCATGAAAGTCCTGTCCGGGGTGTACCCGCATGGTACGTATTCTGGCGACATTGTTTATGAAGCTCAGGAGCAGGAGTTTTCCAGCATTCGTGATTCCGAGGCGGTCGGAATCGTCATCATTCATCAAGAATTGGCCTTGAGCCCGCACCTGTCTATCGCCGAGAATATTTTCCTACGCAACGAAATCAAGCGGTTTGGTCTTATCGATTGGAATGAAACCAATCAAAAAGCAAAAATTTTGATGGACCGCGTTGGCCTGAACGAAAACCCTGTCACTGCCATTAAAGATATTGGTGTTGGAAAACAACAGCTTGTGGAGATTGCCAAGGCTCTATCAAAAGAAGTAAAGCTCCTTATTCTGGATGAGCCCACTGCGGCGTTGAACGATGAGGACTCGGCGCACCTACTGGGGCTTTTGCGTCAGCTGAGAGATCAGGGCATCACCTCCATCATCATCTCTCATAAACTCAACGAAATTGAGGCAATTGCCGACACCACGACGATTATTCGAGACGGCGAAGTAGTCGAGTCTATAAATATGGCGGCCACTCTCGTGAGTCAAGATCGCATCATCAAAGGCATGGTGGGGCGCGAGATGCAAAATCGCTATCCTGAGCGCGTTCCAGAAATTGGTGAAGAGGTCCTGAGGGTTGAACACTGGAATGCCTACCACCCCCAAGATCCTGAGCGAAAGATAGTCGACGACGTATCGATTACCGTCCGACGAGGCGAAATTGTTGGCCTAGCCGGAATCATGGGAGCGGGGCGGACAGAGTTTGCCCGCAGCGTATTTGGGCACTCCTATGGGGTGAATATTTCCGGCAAAGTGTTTGTAGACGGCAAAGAAGCAAATGTCAACACTGTCGCGGATGCAATTCGCAGCGGTCTTGCTTACGCGACCGAAGATCGAAAACGGTTCGGGCTGAACTTGATCGAGGACGTCAAGAGGAACATAACCCTCGCCTCGCTGAAAGACTTTGTCAAGGGTTTTCTGGTGAGCTCGAATGAAGAGTTCAAGCGTGCGAACGAGTATCGGGCGAGCATGAACATTAAGGCCCCATCGGTGTTGACCGTCACCAATCAGCTTTCGGGTGGAAACCAACAGAAAGTTGTTCTTTCCAAATGGATTAATGTGAATCCGGAAGTGTTGATTTTGGATGAGCCCACGCGGGGGATTGATGTCGGCGCAAAGTATGAGATTTATCTCATCATTCAGCGCCTGGCTAGCGAGGGAAAAGGTATCGTTGTCATTTCCTCTGAACTCCCGGAGCTAATTGGAATTTGTGACCGAATCTATGCCATTTCTCAAGGAGCCATCACCGGCGAAGTGACCCGAGCCAACGTCAACCCAGAACAACTCATGAAATACATGACGACTGAGAAGGATGCAACCCATGTCTAATTCGGTAGAAACAAAGCCAACGCTTATCGAGTCCGTCCGAAAACGCCTTCAAGGTGTCAATATGCGCCAAAACGGAATCTTCCTTGCGTTGGTTGGCCTAGTCATTTTCTTTGCGATTACCTCACCAAATGCCGCCTCGCTAACACCGTCAAATGTGTCGAACCTAGTCGTCCAAAACGGATATATTTTGGTGCTGGCTATTGGAATGGTGATGATTATTATCGCCGGGCATATTGACTTATCCGTTGGTTCGGTGGCCGCGTTTATTGGCGCTGTCGCAGGAATTCTTGTCGTGAGACCGCTCGAGCAGGATGGCTGGGAGTGGCTGCCAGTTTTCCCTTGGTGGCTAGGAATAATCGGAGCCATAGCGGTTGGGGCGATAGTCGGAATGTGGCAAGGTTTCTGGGTTGCCTATGTCGGAATTCCCGCGTTTATTGTTGGACTTGCAGGGATGTTGCTTTTCCGTGGCCTTGCTATGACGACCCTCCAGAACACCAACATTGGACCGTTTCCTGACGAATTTCGGGCAATCGGTAATGGGTTCCTCGACAAAGAGCAGGGACTCAACGCGATAATTGGGATACCGCCTGAGTTCAACGCGACTGCCTTAGTGGTCACAGCCTTGGGGATTCTTGCCCTGTGGGCTCAGCAGGTGCGCCATAGAGCTGGGCAGATTAAGTACGAACAAACCCCCGAACCAGTGGCCTGGTTCTATGCGAAAAACACTGTGTTGAGCGCAATGATTGCCTTCGTTGGGATCCAACTTTCCCGCGCGAATGGAATCCCGTTTACCCTCTTGCTGCTGATATTTCTAGTAGTCGTCTACTCGATGGTTATGAACTCGACTCAGTTTGGGCGATACATCTACGCCATTGGCGGCAACCTGAACGCAGCCATGCTCAGCGGGATTAATGTCCGCAGAGTCAACTTCTGGCTTTTTGTCAACATGGGGTCGCTGGCCTGTCTCTTATACACATCTGACGCTGCCGACGACTCCTTACGTGTAGAT
>CAJXTM010000707.1 GCA_913061385.1 uncultured Rhodopirellula sp.
ACACGTAAGGAGTCGTCGGCAGCGTCAGATGTGTATAAGAGACAGGTCTGTATCTGCATACGCTTCCGCGTAAAGGGAAGCCAGCTGTCCATTGTCGTACAGCATTTTCTCGAAGTGAGGGATTTGCCAAAGTCCATCGACGCTGTAGCGATGGAATCCGCCACCAAGGTGATCGTACATGGAGCCGCTCAGCATGCCATCAAGAGTTTTTAGCAGCATCTGTTTGGCGTTCTTACGCGCTGTTTCATTGACTGCATCGCTACGGCTGCGATCGAGGAGAAAGACTAGGTTTGATGGTTCTGGAAACTTGGGTCTGTTCGGGTCGCGACCGAAACCACCATTGATTGGATCGTATTGCTCAGCGAGTGCCGCACCGACCTGATTCACCAAGCCCTCATCGAGTTGATCATCATCAACATTTTCTTTCTCTGGATTCTGGTTGGCTTTGACAGCGGCTGTGAGGGTTGTTGCTTGCTGTGTGACGGCATCTCGCTGTGTTTTCCACGCCGTATCGATTTGTTCCATGACAGAGAGGAAGCCAACTGAGTTTCCGCGGTCACCTGTTCGAGCAGGGAAGTACGTGCCACCCCAGAACGGTCGACCATCAGGAAGCAGGAAGACCGACATCGGCCAGCCACCGTTGCCCGCGATCATTTGCACGGCGGTCATATAGATCTGATCGACATCGGGTCGCTCTTCGCGATCAACTTTAACGCAGACAAACTTTTCATTCATCTGTTTTGCGATTTCTGGATCTTCGAACGATTCGCGCTCCATCACATGACACCAGTGGCAAGCAGCGTAGCCAACCGAAAGAAAGACCATCTTGCCCTCACGCTTCGCCTTGGCAAACGCCTCCTCACCCCAAGGATACCAATCCACCGGATTGTGAGCATGCTGCAACAAGTAAGGACTAGACTCCTTGGCAAGCTGGTTAGTCGTCAAGCTCTTTTGTTCAATACTCCCAGTTGGGTTTTGGGAGTATGCAGTCTGGGAGAGCACAAGGACTGCAAGAAACAGTTTTGGGAATTTTTCCACAGCGTAGATGCACCTGAGGTAATGCGATGAGTTGTATCGACCCGTAGTTGAAAATGTCGTCTTATTGCATTGGGAATGTAATGCTTATCCGAATTCAAGTTGAGAGCGGGGTATGTCAAATTGTCTTGGAGGTGTTCTTTTTTGAACACGAAGGTAAGTGTCGGGAAAGGCTAGTTTATAATCCTTGCAGAAATGGGTTGTGCACCTATTTTCTTTTCGCGGGTTGCTTCTAAGAACGACGCACATGCAATAAAAAGACGTGTTGAAAAAGCGACTAGCAGCGATGTGCAGTTTATCTGCTTTCAGATGATGTTCCGTGGGACGAATTCAGTGCACTTGCCTTGGATTTTTTGATTTTACGAAACATATCAGCGAAGGCTTCGCATGTGTATTCCACTCCCGACAACGAGAGATGGTCCTGGTCACGATAAAGTGCACGGTCGTCTTGATAGTTAATCGTCATTCCGCTGGGATCAAATAGGTATGGAGCTGGGTCAACAAAAGAAGCTGACGCCTTCGGAAGTGAGTGGAAAAGGATTTCAGCTTTCAATTGTTGTTCATCATGTTGGTCTTTCGAGCGTCGTTGATTTGACAGGTGTGGTACCAAGCCATATGTATAACGCAAATACGATCGAGCTGGAGTTTTTTCGCCAGTTTCAGGGACTTGCTTCACTATCCAGAGTTTTATTCCATTCGCTGAACAAATTTTGGCTATTGCAATTAAATTTTGTTGCAGGATCAGGTTCCGGTTGCGAGCCTTGTCCTTCGGAAACCTTGTATCGTAAAAGACGTATGGTGGTGTGTAAGCTTGCCAGTCACTTTGCTTCTGGTAGCCCGCGTATCCTGACCATCTACAAACCAAGATAAGGTTTCGCGGTTTTTCGTTGATTAGGTACTGCTTAATCCTCTGTCGTGTATACACCCGGGACTTGGGTTGGTCAGTGCGCTGAACATTAAACAGCGGTGCAAAGCTGTGTTGCAGGTATGCTTTCCCCGTAAGGCCAACTTGTTTTGCTAGGTTGTCAAGACACTTGCTTAATACCAGTCCGTGACTGTCGCCCCATAAAAAGAAGTCTAAACGCATCTCATCTGGTGTGCCTTCCTTGCCAATTGTCACGAGGGTGTTGGTGATGGGTTGATCCTCACTAATTCGGGCATGTGATGCAAATTCATCACCATTCCATGTTGCATCCACTTGGTGCGCTATTTGGAAGTCATGGAACCGGAACTTCGCGAGGCCGTTAGTCCATATCAAGGAGAGGCTCGCGAGGATGATTAGGCAGGTCGCGGTCGCAGCAAGTTTGAATATGAACGGGCCACGCAACTTTGTCATATTCTTCCGACAGGGTATTTCGATAAACTTCCAAGAGAGAAGAGCTAATAGAGCTGAGAGACCACTTGCAAGGACCGTTTGTTTCCAGCTCAGGTGCCCAAAATACATCCTGATGTAGACTATCACGGGCCAGTGCCAGAGATATAGCGAATAAGAGATGAGGCCAATGAATCTGATTGGAGCTAATGAAAGAAGCCTAAAAGTTGCAAGTTGTGGGTTCACGCCGTGGATGAAAATCAACGTTGCTGTGCCAACGACGGGGGGGATGGCTGCCACGCCCGGAAACGGTGTTTCACTCGTATAGAAATACAGAGGCAAGAGGAGCATCGCTAATGCCAGACCGCTAATGGCTGAATCCCTCGTTAGATGCGGTTTCATGCTGAATGATGTAACTGCAAGGAGGCAGCCGATTAGTAACTCCCACGTTCTTGTGGGTAGAGAGAAGAAGTTTACTTCTGGCGTGATTCTCGCGTAGAAAATGCTTGCCGCAAATGAAATCGCCGCCATTAGCGAAAGGGTAGTGAGAGTTTTTCGCCGTGAAAAGCGTTGTAATACGACCAGGAGTAGCGGGAAGAATAGGTAGAACTGTTCCTCGACGGCAAGAGACCAAGTTTGAAGCAACGGTGTTTGCTCTGCCGGACCTGCGAAGTAACCAGTGTTGTTTGCAAAATAAATGTTTGCAACCATTGCCGCTTGAGCTAAGGATGATTCACCGAGGGACTTAAGCTCATTTGGTGTGAGTAAAAAGTAACCAACTGCAAGTGTGGTTGCAATTACGACCGTTAGAGCTGGGAAAATCCGTCTGATGCGGCGTTCCCAAAATTTAGTTAAAGAGAAGCGGTCATTAGCAATTTCAAAGCGGATGATGCTGGTAATTAAAAAACCAGATATGACGAAGAAAATATCAACCCCAACAAAACCACCGGGGACAATGTTTCCGAGGTGGAACATGACGACTGCAATGACCGCCAATGCACGCAACCCATCGATGTCTGGACGGTAGGCCATTTTCTGCATTAACAACACTCTGTCTTGTTGATGTTGGGCTGGTTTACGGACTTGTGTGCCTGTCTCTTATACACATCTGACGCTGCCGACGACTCCTTACGTGTA
>CAJXTM010000708.1 GCA_913061385.1 uncultured Rhodopirellula sp.
TCGTCGGCATCAAAATCCAGCGATTTACGCGATTCACTCTCAACCGCCACCGCATGAAAATGCCGCTTCAGAAAAGGTCGCAAAAAGCGATGGAATCCGTTCTGAAACCACGCTGGAACCACTGGGGCCACTACTTCAGACATGTCGTATGAACGGAGCTCCGTATTTGAACGTTGCGGACAGCACGCCAAAGTCCTCACGTTTCGTCGCCGAAGATCTTAACGTTTAACATCAGTGTCGCTGCTGAATCGCTTGCCTACAACAGGCCATCAGATTTGAGCAGATCCAACATTTTGCGGACTACACTGGGGTGTGCATTCGCGACGTCATTTTTCTCGCCAATATCAAAATTCAAGTCGTAAAGTCGCCAATCGTCGCCAATTTCCCCTTTGGAACCGTGTTTTTGAGACTTAGCAGCCACTCGTTTTTTGGGCGTTCGGTAGTTCACCAGCTTCCACTTTCCCATTCGCATCCCAACTGAAGTGGCCCCTTCTTGGCTCGCCCAATAGAGATACTCGTGTCTGGGTTGCTTGGAGCCCGATCCGTGCAACGTCGGAAGGTAAGAAATCCCATCGCATCCTCGTTCAGTATCTGCTCCAAATGCATCTGGCTGGGGTAACTGTGCAATCTCGCAAGCGGTTGGCATGAAATCCCAAAAGGCGGATGGGTGGTCTGAAACAGTGCCGGCTTTCACCTTACCGGGCCAGCGGACCAGTAGTGGCACACGGATACCACCATCATGCATGGACCTTTTGTAACCGGTGAGTGGACCATTGGAATCAAAAAACTCGTGCTGGTGACCTCCCTCTTGATGAGGCCCATTGTCGGAAGTGAAGAACACAGCGGTGTTGTCATCAATTTCCAATTCTTTCAAAATCGCGAAAATACGTCCTACATCACTGTCCATGCGAGTGACCATCGCAGCAAAACCTTTCTCCGGTTGCGGCCAAGAGCGCGAACCGTATTCGCCATAATCGGGCACCTCCATTCCATCACCATGAACTCGCCCCGCCTCGTTGTTGGCGTGTGGAATCGTCCAATGGACATGCAACAGAAATGGTTTCTCGTGATTTGCCCGAATGAAACCCAATGCAGCGTCTGTCATTTTGTCATGCGAGTACGTCGTTTTTACCGATGACACACGCTCACGACCATTGGGGAAGTCACCAATCACATTGCCGGGTAGAGCCACTTGCTTTCGATTCTCCCACAGAAACGGAGGATAGAAATTGTGGGCATTACCCTGATTCAAATACCCAAACCAATAATCGAATCCGTTGTTGTTCGGATGCCCTGCATTATTAATTTCGCTTGGTTCATTCACATTACCAAGTGCCCACTTTCCAACCCCTCCCGTCGCGTAACCAGCTTGTTTCAAACGCTGAGCAACGGTTTGTTCCATGCCAGTTAATGAACGCGGCCGATTCCCCGTTAGACCGGTGTGCCCAACATGTTGCCCAGTCCAGAGCACAAGGCGAGAAGGACGGCATACCGTGTGCCCAGAATAGTGGTCAGTAAACCGCATGCCCTCCGCAGCCATTTTGTCCAGATTTGGCGTCCGCACTACCTTCTGCCCGTAGCATCCTAAATCCCCATAGCCAAGATCATCCGTCATTATGTAGATGATATTTGGGCGACGGCTCTCATCAGCGGCAGCACAAAAATTCCCCGATCCAAAAATCGTTGCCAAAATCACACTGACAACGCATAACTTGCTTCGCAGGGTCTTTGATGTTTGCACCGTAAACTTTGGTAGCTGCTTGAAATTCATCGCGTACTCGATTTCCTGGATTCACACCGCAGCGCTTTAGGCTGCTATTTCGTAAGCCTATCATCCTATCATTATAAACGATCTGGAGGCTTGGGCGTTACAACGCATTCCGTGAGGTGACCTGCTGGGTCGAACCAAACACCCAGCAAAGCAGAAACATTCTTTCAGGTCGCTAAACAGTACCCATCCCAGCATTTTCTGCATACGAGTGTTAAAGAACACACGTCGAGCAACGATTCAAACCAGGGCCGACCGTAAGCGATCTTGCTTACCCGACTTTCATTCTGGGATGCGACGGATGCCAGAGAACATTCCCCAAAATCTCGGGGGACAAACGGATCTGGTCAACATCTGGATCGCAGACAGGCCGGACCACAGTGGCGTTTCCCAGACCCAGATCAATCCGCTGGCCCTCAGCACTCAGCAGCACTGGCTGTGCAAATCCCTTTTTCGGCCGTCGAATCACGCGAGCGGTTTCACCTGTGGCCAATTCAACCTTACTGCCCAGAGGATAAAGGCTTTCAATGTACAAAAATGCTTTGATCACACGCGGGTCGAACAAACCGTGCCCGGCCTGATGCAACAGCACGCCCAACGCATCATGAGGAATGATGCCACGGCGATCATTCGTCGGAAATATTAATTGAAGATAGGCATCCACCACATTCAAGATACGTGCGTAATTGTGGATACGATGAGCCTTCACACCGCGGGGATACCCGCTTCCATCAAATTGCTCATGCACTTGCTCCATAGCGAGCTGAATGCCTTCTGATATGTGCGGCACTTCAGAGACACAAGACACTGACACGAGTGGATGCTTACGATACTCCCACAACTCCGCCTCATTCATCAGCCCAACCGGTTTGTTCGCGGCGTCGCCCATGAGATGAAAACCGATGTCATGGAGCAGAGCAGTCAGCCCCAACTCAAGAATTTGTTGACCAGTCAAACCCATCTGGGTGGCGACCGCCATTCCCAGCACCGCCATACGAACGGTACGATCGTCGACATCGCAGGAAGCGGACGCTGCACCCACTTCGCCAACCGTTTGGTCATGATCGTCAACCATGCATCGAGCATAGTTGTTTGCTATTTCCATCATCCCGTCCGTGCCTAGCAGCACGTTGTCCATCAGCTGCTCTCTCATCACATCAAAGTGCGTTCGAGCGAGCAACATATTCTCATCCAGTTCTTGAGAAAGCACCAAACTCAACGACTCATCATGACGGTCGATCAGCAAATCCTTGACGGGAGTCGCCTTGGCTATGCGTTCTTTCCGCTCATGCTCGGGCGTCAATGCAATTGGCGAAACACCATCGACGCAAATAGACGCGAGATCACGCGAATCAATTCTGAGTTCAGCAACTTCGCGATCACGAAGATTTTTGATAACATCGGAAGTAATGCTGGCGTTGGCACCTAACAGCAAAAGCCCCCGCCGATCCTCGACAGGGTGCTTGCAAACGGAGCCAATGCACAGCTCTTCCAAAGTGATTCCGACGATACCCTGCAACATTTGCCCCACACGCAAAGAGAAGTAGATCCGACTATCCAGCCAGCTTTCAGCAAACAATAGGGTCAAAGATGAGCATTTACAAATGTTCATCTCACTTCTGTACCCACATATAGTATCCTCCGGATGCGGGTAGTGAGGATTGTCACTGTCTCTTATACACATCTGACGCTGCCGACGACTCCTTACGTGTAGA
>CAJXTM010000709.1 GCA_913061385.1 uncultured Rhodopirellula sp.
ACACGTAAGGAGTCGTCGGCAGCGTCAGATGTGTATAAGAGACAGCCTAAAAACCGTTGAATGGCGTTTGGAATAGGTTGGAACACCGTGAAAAACCAGTTCTCACCAGCTCGCTGCTACTTGTGATCATTGCTTGCTGCTATTGCTGAAGGGCGAATAACACCAGATTTGCAACGATCTTGGCGGCATCCTCGGTGCTGTAACCAGGACATTGAACTGAATTCGGGCTTTCCAAGGCACAACTCAAGTCCAACGGGGAAAAAAAGACTGCTGCCAGATCATCTACCACAGCAAATTCAAGATCAGGCTGACCCGTTCGACGAGATCCTTCTTGCCCACCGCTGGCAGGAGTCCGAATTGTCACGCTGCGAAGGTCAAAGCCTCCGGTTGCTGTCAAAGCGGGGTGGTTGGCAGGCATCGCTTTCAGCGGTGCACTGGGTAGCATTTTCGCCATTTCACGCCGAAAAGCCTTGCTAAAAGCCGGATTTCCACAGACTGCAGAGCCAATGATAATCCCACCGTTTTGCACATACTCGCGAAGCACGTTGCGTTGTGCCTCATCCCAACTGAAGTCCGTACGCCCGTGAATCCACAGAAACGGTACATCGTTTAACTGCCGAAACTCGAGTCCAACCGGCTGAGCGGGGGAGGTGAGGGAAATCGGAACGCGAGCCGCTATCAAAGCAGTGGCATTGGGAAGCGCGCGGCGAGCTTCCTGTCCACCAGCATCAAGCGACAGCATAGCCACCTGAATCGCATCCCTCTGTGTATCGAGCGCCTGACCCGCTTGCAGAATGGTCCTCTGTTCGAGTTTGTCTTTCAATTCACGGCCTGTGGCATAAGCAATCAGATTTTCTCCGATACGAATTCCAGCCTGCACTTGATCTCGCAATTGCTTCTCACCACGATCCCGGTGAAACAGAAGGTCACCATATTCCCAGCGACACGACAAACTTTGGGGCACATAAAAAACGGCCGTGCGACAACACGCTTGGACCCCATACACCCAAAATTCCGGACCAATGGCAGTCGGATCGACTTTATGCTGAGCCGACCAGATGGGATGCCCCAGCGGTAAACGTTCCAAACCCACTCCCTCAAACCAGTTTTGGCACAACTGATTTACACTGCGTTCAAAACCACTGGCATCGCCACATCCATCCCCGCCCTCGGCTTCAAAGAGGATGCAGCCACCCTGTTCCACGTACTGCTTGAGCCGTTTAGACACATCGGCTTTCATTTGAATCGCCTCTGTACCGCTCACCAAGAGAACAGGGGCCTGCAACAGGTCTTCTAAACTTGATGTATTTGCATCAATGGTCTGCCAGGTGAGGTCTCGCCCCCAGTCACTTTCAACATGCCGCACCAATTGACGCAAGCCATCAGAGTGCTGGTTCCACTGAGCCTGCAAATCGGGGCTTCCATACTTGAGCCGACCAGCAACGACTTGCCGTTTTCCCTTGCTGAGAAACAATAGCGCGAATGAAGTGGCAACATTACTGCTTTCCATCGCACCTACATTTGACCAGAATCCCTGAAATTCGTCCTGAATACGGATCAAATACTCAGCACCCTCGCGGTACCAGTCATGGTCACCGATGAATCGACGACCAGACAATCGCCCCACACGCTCAAGAGCATACAGATAATAAAACTTGGTCATTGAATCGCCGCCGGGATTGACTTGCAGCGTGAAATTTCGGCCCAGCCATTGGATTCCCTTCTCAATTGCCTCCTCATCGGTCGTGCTCCCCCCACAGCATTGGATTTGGTTCTCGGCAGCATCAGAATCCAGACGACTACCTGCGATGATGACCGATGCAATCCCGGCACAAGTCATGCTTCCTGAGGTCCGCCTGCCGCTGCCGTACGCCCATCCACCGTTGGCTTGCTGGCGATTAGTCCAGTAACGGTGGGCACGTTGAAAAACCATTGGATCAACCTTGATCCCACGATCCTGAGCGGCACCAAGTGCGAGCAGTGCGAATTGTGAATTGGAAGGGTCACCCGCACCCCGCTGGCTTCCGTAATCCCAGCTACCGATCCGATCTTTGGCCCCCGCGACTTTCTGTCCTTTGACAAGCCATTCAACGTTTCGCCTGATTCTGGGCAGATCCCCGGCGGCACCCAACTGACAAAAAACCTGCGTTTGAAGCGCGACCGAGTAGGTTTGCTTGGGTTCGAATGACCGTAGATACCTCATTGCCCGCACGATATCGGGGTCTTCCCGGGAAACAGACGCGTTCAGCATGGCGAGAGTACACAGGGCGGAGAGGCCACAAGACTGGCCACCATATTCTTCCCAACCACCCCGCTCATTTTGTGATTTGCGAAGATAGGCAATTCCGCGGGTAATCGATCGCTGAACCGCCTTGGCATCGACGTCCGCGTAAGCTTCTCGATGGGGCAATAGCACCAGTGCCAGACAAATCAGGACAATCCACAACTGGCCCCCCTTTCCCGCAATCTGTCCCAGCGGTCTAAGATAGCGATAGCAGCCAGCGACGCTGAAGTCTGTCATTGCAAAACCCAGCGACCTCAGTGCAAACCTGAAAAGCATTGGTCGTGTTTCCGCAAAGGATTGTTTCTTTTCCATCATGAGCGGCTCTCCTCCACCCCCTCCACCAAATCAACCATCCCCGAAACAAACATCGGCGGGGCAATCAGCCTCGCGGAACCTCGGGGATGTGTTGCGTGAATTCTCTGATCATCAGCAAACCATGCGATCGGAGTTAGCAAAGGTCATTGTTGGCCAGAGCGACACCATCGAACAACTACTGGCTGCCATCTTCACTCGCGGTCACTGCCTGCTCGAGGGCGTCCCCGGTCTGGCGAAGACACTCATGGTCAGCACCCTAGCCGATATCCTCGACGTTTCCTTCAAGCGTGTCCAGTTTACTCCTGACTTGATGCCTTCGGATATCACCGGAACGCAAGTTTTGGAAGAAGATGACAAAGGCAAACGAAGTTTTCGGTTTGTCGAAGGCCCAATCTTCACCAATATTCTACTAGCTGACGAAATCAACCGAACACCACCCAAGACTCAAGCCGCACTCCTCGAGGCGATGCAGGAACGCCAAGTCACGGTTGGTCGTGACACCTACAAGCTGCCCGCACCCTTCTTCACAATCGCAACCCAGAATCCAATCGAGCAGGAAGGAACCTATCCTCTTCCAGAAGCCCAACTCGACCGTTTCATGTTCAATATCAAAGTGGGCTACCCATCTGCTGAGGAAGAAGAGCAGATCCTGACCGCGACGACACGTGGTGAGTCTGTGAAAGTCAACAAGGTGCTTTCCTCACGGGCGATCCTCAACATTCAAAAACTGGTTTCCAGTATCGCAGTCAATCCTTACGTCATTAGCTATGCCGCAAAATTGGTGCGTGCCACCCGGCCCAAAGATCCCACCGCTCCTGAATACATTCAGGAACCTGTCTCTTATACACATCTCCGAGCCCACGAGACCGAGGCTGATCTC
>CAJXTM010000710.1 GCA_913061385.1 uncultured Rhodopirellula sp.
GGGCTCGGAGATGTGTATAAGAGACAGGCAATACCCATAAACCAATCCCACCGATCGTTTCAACGACAATGACTTGGCGACTGTACCACTTGGCTATCAGTTTCAGATCTTCTGGCTCGTAGTTGTCTCGCAGATAGTTGAAAAGCCAGAAGTCGCGATCCACAAAGTAGATGTCAAATAAAACATCTCCAGACCAATACTCCGGCGTCCATTTGCCTGCTGCGCCACCAAGTAGAATCAGCGAGATGATTAGCCGTGATAGGAATGCAGCCCGGCGAATCAGGAATTCTTGGTGCAGGGTGTCCAATCGGTGGGCCAACCACACCGACCACAGGCAGCACCACCAAATCGTCACAAACGTCATGTCGTTGTAACTTCCTTGATGGATGCACATGATGGTAATTCCACCGATGGCAAACCAGCTGCATGTTTTTCGCAGTGTGCTGATTGAAGTGACCAGCCCGATACATATCACCAAGGCGGAGCCCCAGAATGCATATCGGATCGTCGCAACAGATCTCAACCAATCTGGAAAGAATGAATCTTCGACTGGAATGTTGGCATAAATGCTGTTTGCCTCGAGAAAGAATCTCCATTTCCAAAACAGGCTGATCAGGATTGCGATCTGAACAAGCCGGTAGGCGGCAAGAGGTCGATTGACCTCTCGTTGTTTCAGTCTTTGAATTATCTGGTTGATTCGATTCATAGTGAATCCTCGACATCGTCGATGCGAATCAGTTTGTAGCCACCCTCTGCGCGGGCTTCGAGGTGAAACTTGGATTCCACGATCTGGCCACGGTAGGACGACCTGAGGGTGAACCAGCGATCCTGCTGTGAGGATAGAAAGTCATATCTGCCGGCAAAAAATGTGATGACTCGTGCCGGAAAGTGATTTGCGTATCGCCAATTCTCATCGAGGATCATCATAACGAAGCCCGGAGGAAATTCATCGACTTTGTACTGGTTCGCAAAGTTGTACATCGATGGAATTGGGAATTGTGCCGCCCAGACAGGAAATGATGGGGTTCGAAGGTGGAAGCGTTGCAGTGATTGCTTTGCGATCCCCGGTATCCAAGGCATCAGAAGAAGCCAAGTAGCGACCAATGCAACGAACGCAACAATGGCGTAGAAACCCAAGTCGCGTTGTTGATCGTCCCGTTGTTGATTCTCGTGGCCGCCGGACGTGTCACTTGAATCGACCATGTGGATGTTCCCTCATTCCGCTTGAGCCTTAAATTGGATGGGACGTCAGGATTGCTCGATCAATCGGAGCAGCGTTTCCCGTACCTGTTTCGGGTTTGCGTTGGCGTTCTTTTTCTTTGCCTGCCCGATCAATGCTCCCACTGCTTGCTGTTTGCCGCTCTTCACATCATCGATGACTTGGGGGTTGGCGTCCAGCAATTCCCGACAAAGCACTTCGATTTCACTGCTGTCAACGGATGCAATGCCCAAATGCTTGACCGCTTCTTCAACTGAATCACTGGTTTTTAACAGGTGTGAGAACACGTCTCTCGCTCGAGCGTTGTCGAGGTCTCCCCCGCTAACACGTCGTAATAGGTCACCCAGTTGCTCAGCGCTGACGGTAAATTCTTCAATGCTGACCTCGTTTTCATTCAGCGTCCGCATCACATCCTGTTGGATCCATGAACTCGTGCGTTTTCCATCGCCGGATCTGGTAGCCGCGGTCTCGAAATATTTAATGAGCTCACTACCTTGATTCACAATGACATTCGCATCGTACAACTTGATGCCATATTGCGTTTGCAGACGCTCGCAAAGTTTGGCAGGCATTTCGCCAAGATTTGCTTTGGCCTCGTTCACACGTTCCTGCGGAATGCGAATTGGCAGCAAGTCGGGATCCGGGAAGTAACGGTAATCTGCGGACTCTTCTTTTTCACGTTGGAGGAATGTCTTACCCTTTGCATCATCCCAACCACGTGTTGTCTTAGCCTCGTCTTTGATTGTTTTTCCTGTCTCTTCCCAGACGTCGTATTGTCGGTCAACTTCATGTTCGATTGCATGCTCAACCGCGCGAAAGCTGTTCATGTTCTTGATCTCAGCAATCGGTGTTGCAATTTTCTTGCCATCGACGTCAATGTGCAGATTGACATTGGCATCGACGCGAAGACTGCCTTCCTGCATTTCACAATCTGATATGCCCAGATGCGTCATTCGTAACTTCAGTTCATTCAAGTACTCTTTTGCTTCTGTCGCAGATCGCAAATCAGGGTGACTGACGATTTCAAGCAATGGGGTTCCGCAACGATTCAGGTCAATGCGTGAGTCCTTACGTCCAGCTGCCTCGTCATGCATGCTCTTGCCGGCATCTTCTTCGAGATGTGCGCGAATGATGCCGATGCGGCGGGGTGTTTCGAGGTCCGCTTCGTTGCTGATATCAAGAAAGCCATCAGCACAGATGGGGAGATCGAATTGGCTGATCTGGTATCCCTTGGGAAGGTCTGGGTAAAAGTACTGCTTTCGATCCCATTTTGTCATGGGCGGAATGGAACAATCGATTGCAAGGCCAGCCCGGATTGCCAAGTCGATGGCATGCTCATTCATCACGGGAAGTGCACCGGGAAGACCAAGACAGACAGGGCATACCTGAGTATTGGGAGGGGCACCGAAACGCGTGCTGCAACTGCAAAACAATTTGGTCTGTGTTTTGAGTTGAACGTGTACCTCGAGACCAATGATGGTTTCAGTGGGATAACCGTCGCTGAGCGTCATGTGATTTCAGGATCTGAAAGTATCGGGGCGAAGTTTGTGAAAATCGGTCATTGCCTGATAGGCTGCACCGGCAAACAGTAAGCGTGTTTCTTCCAATGCAGGGGCTTGTAATTGGATTGCCAAAGGCAGGCCTGCTGCATCTTTACCCGCCGGTAAAGAGATCGCCGGGATACCTGCAAGATTGGCACCGACGGTGAAAAGGTCGCAAAGGTACATCTGCAGCGGGTCATCAATTTTTTCACCTAACGGAAACGCTGGCGTTGGTGACACAGGCCCAAGTAGCAAATCAACCTGCGAAAACGCGGCGTCGTAATCACCTTTGATTAGCCGTCTCGCCTTGAGTGCTTGATTGTAATACTGATCGGCGTAGCCTTCGCTCAGGGCATAGGTTCCGACCATGATTCTGCGTTTGACTTCCGCACCGAAACCTTCAGCACGACTTTGGCAATAAGTTGCAACCAGAGGCCCCAGTGACTCAGCTTTCTCGGGATCCAATTGTTTGGCTCGATGGCCGTAGTGAGCACCGTCGTAGCGGGACAGATTACTGCTAGCTTCGGAGGGCGCAATCACGTAATAGGTTGGTACCCAGTACTTGCTATGCGGCAGATTGATTTCAATTATCTCCGCGCCGGCTTCTTGAAAGACTTCGATCGATGATAGCACTGCTGCACGAACAGATTCATCAACTCCGTCAACATCCAATGCTTCACGCAGGACCTGTCTCTTATACACATCTGACGCTGCCGACG
>CAJXTM010000711.1 GCA_913061385.1 uncultured Rhodopirellula sp.
CTACGTTTTCACCAGAGAGACCATCAAGAGTTTCAACAACGAATCGGACATCCCCTTTATTACGAGGCGATGTATTCAGGGATTTGATCAAGACTCCCCCGCCATAATGTTGCATCAACTCCTGGCGTCAAAGTCATTAATTACCATCCCTGAGGGTAAATGATGATGAGCCCAACGAAAATCAGTAGCAATCCAAGCCATTCAATATTGCCCAGCAACAGTGCTCCGAAACCACAGCACAGCAGAACAAGTGAGATGGATACTCTGTACCTCATGTCCGTTACTTTCTTTGCGATTGCGTCAGGTCAATCCGCAGAGAGTTTATCACAAAGTCGGGCAGGATACGTTCGCCCTCACATTGTTGAATGACTGACCAATCGAAGCCATACAGCCAGTCGGAAGAGAGTAGAGGGGTGCCTATCGGTGAGGTTAAGACACCACGAGGTCAGCCGGGAATCTGGTTCTTGCTCTTTGGCCTCCTTGAGGATCTCCATATCGAGAGCCTGCTCGGCAACCATCTTCTTTAGCCGTGCGTTCTCTTTCTCCAAAGCCTTCAGTTGCTCGGCCATCTCAGGATTCATACCACCATACTTCTGCCGCCAGCGATAATAAGTCTGTTCGGTCACTTCAGGAAACGATTTCTAGCAGCTTGCAGACCTCGGGCACCCTCTTGCCCTTACCGAGTTCTTTATACGCCTTCCGTTCCGCAGCTTGGCAACGATCTGATCCACTGTGTGACGTCTCTGAGGCATTCTGAAAGTCCTTTCCGGGCAGTTCACCCGATCAAGATTCTCTCACTCACTCTGGTGCAATTCTATGGGGGGAGGTCAGTTCAGACGCGATAGCTAGAACAGCAAGTACGGCGGTGATGCACAAAACACATTCGGAATTTTTTTCGTTGAATTCACCTCAGCCAAAACGCTTATGCTGCTCTTGTCATGGCGTTGGTGGAGTTGTTTTGAATTTGTAGATCACTGAAGTTTTCATTCACGAATTCCGAAGTCGTGTCTCCCACAAATTTCTGAAACGCCGGGCCCCAGTCTTCGATTCCCTCCTCTTGTTCCAGCAATCGGTGACTGTTGTTGTCTGAGACGGAAAATGTCAACGTCTCGCCAGTTAGAATTCCAGCCCAACCGCAGCCATACCTGGCAAGCCACTTATCCCTAGCAATCAACAGCGTATCACCGGCATATGTCTCGAACTGATGCTCAAAAACACGCGATTTGATTTTCCGTCGAAAGTACCACCATTTACGCGTGACTTGTGGCAAGTCTCCACCGACAGCAAGAATACATTTTGCATACGGACGCAAAACCAATTCCTGAAAACAGCGCACACTCAAACTTTGCAAAGCTTCCGGCAGATGCATAATTTGATCGAGATAGTCTTGCTGGATTCGCAGTCTCTTCCAACGACTAACTTTCCCTCCGTCGCCAGGCTCAGCCTGAGAGCCTTTCCACACCACAGGAGGCTCCACCATCGTGAGGCGAACGTCGTGACAAGTGTCTGAAAGTCGCTTTGCAATTTCCATGCAGATCAATCCACTAAGCGAATAACCCACTACCGCCACAATTCGATGCTGCTCCGGTTTCTCAAGACTTTCGACAATGCTGTCAGCAATCAATGCGACCGATGGAACTTCTGGATCGCTGTACAGAAAATCCAACTTTCTCCATGCTTTGATAGCATTCGGCGGTACAAACCCGGCAAGTTGTTGCCCAAACTTCAGTCCTCCAACGATGACAACCAATGGTGGTAGCATCTCTGACGAAATGTGGTTTTCGTGCAGTTTCGTCGTTTGATCACAACTCTCAGTTTTTGAAAGATGAATCGAGAGACACTCAATAGAGTCGTTATCCCAGATGGCGTCCGCCGAGACTTCTCGATTCGTGAATTCTGAAAGTTCCCCAGCGATTGACAGTAATTTAAGAGAATCCACACCGAGACTCAGGAGCGGAATATCCGTTTTCACTTCCACCTCGGGTATTCCGAGTTCTCTTGCTAGACGGCACACCATCCAATCACTGATTTCGCTCGCATGCATTTGTTCTTCGACTCAATTAGCTAACTTCGATTCCAAACTTCGATTCCAAACATCCTTGTACATCGCAGCGCACTGTTGTCGTTGCTTCTTACCACTAAGGGTTCTTGGCAATTCACCTGAGCGCACCAGACAGAGCTCATGTAACCCAACTTGTGCCTGCTGTGCAATCGCAATCCGGGTAGTATTCTCGAGTTCGTCTTGACTGATTTGGACGAACTTGTTGGCTAATTCTGCGACAACAACCAATTTTTCTTCGGTGTCGACATTAATTGAAAATGCGATTGCTCGCCCACTTCGAATACCTTCGTGGGATTCCTCGACAATCTTTTCGATATCATCAGGAAAAACATTTCGGCCGGCCAGAATGATCATATCTTTCTGCCTTCCTGTGACGAAGAGCTCTTCATTGTCAATGAATCCCAGATCACCCGTTCGGAAGTACTGAAGACCATTTATGCAAACCAGTGCACCGTGCGTCTTGGTTTGCATGTGGTCGTGAGCAGTGAGATACCCCGGAGTGACAGAAGAGCCATGCACACAAATTTCTCCAACGTCACCAGACGGCAACACCTCGGATTCATTTGGTTTGATGATGACGACCTTTGTTGTTCCGGTAGGCGTGCCGCAACTCACTAAGCTAACGCTACTGAGACGGTGTGCATGCTGATCATGTAATTTCCCATTCTCATCCAGCTGTTTTACGACGAGCCTTGTATTCGACCGGCGAGATGTAACCATCAAGGTGCACTCTGCCATCCCATAGCAGGGCAACAGTGCATTAGCGGATAATCCGCATGCTTCAAACGCTTGGCAAAACTGCGTGAGAGTGCTCGCATCGACTCTTTCGGCACCATTAAAGAGGGCCACCAGCGACTGGAGATCCAAATCCCTTCTCCGCGCTTCGGAAATCCTCTGCGCACACAATTGAAAAGCGAAGTTCGGTGCGGCTGAGATTGTGCCCCCGTATTTCGTAATCGCCTCCAGCCAAAGATGCGGACGCATCACAAACGTACTCGGCTGCATAAAAACAAACGGAAAGCCCATCAACACAGGTAGACAAAGAAGTCCAACCAACCCCATGTCGTGAGTAAAAGGCACCCAGCCCACGACTGTATGCTGCACCCCATCCCCGGCAACATCAGCAATATCGCGACAATTATTGATCACGTTTTCATGACTCACAATCACACCCTTGGGCTTGGAGGTTGAGCCAGAAGTATATTGGAGGTGTGAAATTTCAGACGGTTTCCAAGTTGCCTCACATTGATCGGCAGCTATTTTCTCTGCTAAAGAATCAATGTCAATTATCGGCACACCATGAAACACGCATGGCACGGGACTGTTCTGCGAAAAGATATTTCGCAGCGTTCCTTGGTTACCTGTCTCTTATACACATCTCCGAGCCCACGAGACCGAGGCTGATCTCG
>CAJXTM010000712.1 GCA_913061385.1 uncultured Rhodopirellula sp.
GTCGTCGGCAGCGTCAGATGTGTATAAGAGACAGGAATAGATACTACGGTAACCACATCTGGCAAACCCGGAAACGCGTGCCAGCTCGAACTCTTATCCGTCTCCCGCCAGTCCACAGGTTCTGCTTTGGTCCAGCCGCCTCCCATCGAATCACAAAACGATCCCGCCGATGCTACTGCCCTCGTCGCCGCCTGCGAGAAAATTCGCGAGCAAGTCGGAAGAGTCGTCGTCGGACAGGATGCCGTCATTGAACAACTGCTGATTGCTATTCTGGCCCGCGGTCACTGCCTGTTGGAGGGCGTCCCCGGCCTCGCCAAGACATTGATGGTCCACACCCTGGCGGATTCGATGGATCTTTCTTTTCGTAGGATCCAATTCACTCCTGACCTTATGCCTGGTGACATCACGGGTACCGAAATCATTCAGGAAGACCCTGACACAGGACGCCGTAATTTTGTCTTCGAACGGGGGCCCGTGTTCACTCAAATGTTGCTTGCTGACGAGATCAACCGAACCCCACCCAAAACTCAAGCTGCACTACTGGAAGCAATGCAAGAGCATGCAGTCACCGCTGCAGGTCACACCTACACTCTGGACGAACCGTTCTTTGTATTGGCAACGCAAAATCCGATCGAACAGGAGGGCACCTACCCTCTACCGGAAGCTCAAAGAGACAGATTTCTCTTTCATGTGGTTGTCGATTACCCAACCCGTGACGAAGAAGGTGAGATTGTGGACCGTACAACCTCTACCTTCAACAGCTCAGTTGAAGCAGTTGTCTCTGGAGACGAAATCATCCAGTTTCAACGAACCGTGCGCAGAGTTCCTCTACCACCTCACGTGAAGGACTGGGTCTTGGATGCGGTACGTGCGGTACGCCCCGCTGACAAAAACAGCAAAGCATGGGCAAAGGAACTGATCGAATGGGGACCGGGGCCGCGTGCCAGTCAGCAACTCGTACTGGCCGCTAAGGCCCGCGCTCTGCTACAAGGTAGGCCGCATGTCACCATCGACGATGTAGAAACTCTTGCTCATCCTGTTCTTCGTCACCGAATCGTACCTACGTTTGCTGCTGAAGCAGATGGCATCACTGTCGATGATCTAATCACCAGACTGATCAAAGAACAAGCCGTCGAACCTGCCAAAGTTCTGTAAATACACCTAGGCAGTGGGTGCAACAAGATGCGAAAAAGCACGCGAAACAACGGTGTGAAGCAAAAAGAGCCAGCACATGGGTGCCACACCGACGAGTGCGTTGACGCTCGCTATTGCAGACGTTCAAGCTTCGGGTTTGTAACGGTTACGAAAGCGACCCAGACGGCCAGATACGCGGCGGTTGCACAAAACACAAAAAGCTGGCTGGCCCTACCACGCAGAGTTGTATCGGTCTGCGTTCACCTAAGATTTAATATCCGTCGAATTCTTGATGCTACCGCTGGGTCTCGTTCATCAACGAGGTGACTTTGTAAACGCGTGGCAATTGCAGGATCATCCATACTGCCTAGACTTGATAGGGTACGCAACCGCACGTCACGATCCAAATCCTGCAGCAACAGCAACAACCAAGGACGCGGATCAATCACGCTTGTACCCGCCAAAGCATCAACTAACTCGATTTTTTGATTGACATCCCCAGTGTAAATTCTGGTGGCAATCGCAATCGCGGTTCCGTCATATCCCCGAGAAACAAGTTCTAACTTTGCTTGCTCACGCAGGGCCGCATGCGGACTCCCCAACCACCGCATCACCGAAGTATCATCAAATGTTCCCATCGGAGCATCGACCAGAGCCACTTGTGCATTCGCATCAAGCGCAACGGCATCACCCGCTTCAACGCGGTGCACGGCTTGATTTGCATTATAAGAATCGTTCGCCACAGCAGGCTCAACACCGGCACTATTTCTCACGTCAACCAACTGGACCACCTCATTTTCACCGATCAACTGCAACCTGCTGGCTCCCGACTTGTAAACGGTTGGCGCCGTCCTGGGACTTTCAGCATTGAGCGGTCGCTCAGAGGACCTCATCGCACCAGATGAACCGGCGAGTACCGAGCCGGCGAGTACCGAACCGGCTGCTACAGCGGATTGTGTATCAGCGGATTTCCCGGTGATGTCACGCACGTTTGCTTGGCCGGGTGGCCATGTTGTCCATTCGTCTACTGATTGAACCGCGTCTACTGGTAAAGGTCCGCTCTGCACACCCAAGCGGCCAGACTGGACGGAACCCAAATCTGCCGCTGAATCTACTCGGGTGGGACGCCCGGAAAGCGACAAAAGGTTAATGGTATTTGAAGCGAGCTCTGGAAGTTTTCCCGTTTCACCTGGATGCTCTGCAGCGAACAACAGCGTTTGCTGAAGCAGACTTGTGCCCCAACCTGTCCGGTGGCTAGGCAGTTCAATTGCAATTCCCTTGAGTGCATCAATCAGTATTTCGTGACGAGACGTCTCGTCCTCGAGCGGCAAAACGGTCCAATTATTCTGCGCAGTTCGCAACAGATCGTAGCCAGCTCGTGCTACCCCAGGATGCTTGTCGGCCATGCTATTGACCAATGGCTCGACACCGATCCCACCCAATTCAGCGAGTTGTGCCAAACGCTCGATTTTTCGCGGCGGCTCGAGAGTGGCAAAATCAGCTGTCAAACGACTGGCTAACCAGCGCTTACTCTGGTTTGCCAAGACCAGCACAACGACCGTCGCAATGGTCACTAGGACAAATACCTGAAGCGCCCTTACCAATGCCCGACGTCGCGACTTCTTTTCTCTGCTCGAGACACGAGCAAAGGGGTTTTCCGACAGATCACCAAATTCCATTTTGGGACAGTCACGTAAGAGTATGAGGTTTGGTGCGTGTGAACGAGTTCGGATTGTCGCGACCAAGCTGCCAATGTCGCAAGGTCACTTCCCCTCCAAGCTAGCATTAAGAGCCGTATACACCGACTCTCGCACTCAAGAGCGGCCCAAGTCGATGAAACACCGTAAACGAGAAACAGAATGGAGACGCTCACGATTTGGGCGTTTGCGAGATTCCCTGTATCAAACATGGGATTCTTCAAAGACCACCTACCTTCTGTTACTTTGCTGCTGAGATTACAACATGGGCCCTCATCACCGGAGCTAGAAATTGCATGAGTTTGCCTGACCACCCTAAATTGAATTTTGAGTCACATCTCTCGGACATTACCTCGTCGAATTGCTTGCAGCATCAACCGAGCATGGCTGACGATTGTTCTGATGCTTTTGAGGCAGCACTTGCGGCACTTAGTTGCCCCATCGACTTCCCTCCGATGACGGCTGCAATTGTGCCCGGTGATACGGTCGCGATCGCCGTTGATCCCAACACGCCTCAAGTGTCGAGAATCGTTTCCGCCGCTTTGCAATTGGTTCAGAAAAGTGACGCTGCCAGTGTGAGCGCTGTCTCTTATACACATCTCCGAGCCCACGAGACCGAGGCTGATCTCGT
>CAJXTM010000713.1 GCA_913061385.1 uncultured Rhodopirellula sp.
CTACACGTAAGGAGTCGTCGGCAGCGTCAGATGTGTATAAGAGACAGGGCAATAATCGCGTTGGTTGCCATTTGGAAAGACAGCCAGAGGCTAACTAAGATTTGGAAAGTCGGACTGCTCATCTGCGCCGGCATGGTAGGTGCTGTAGGGCACCAAGGCGGTGAGATGAGCTATGGGAAAGACTTCTATCCACGGGCTCTGAGAATTCTTACGGGTGCTCCGGTTGATCCTCAACCTGAATCACCAAAGTTGGAAAGTGAACCAGCTGCCGAGAACGCGTCAGCAAAACCGAACCAGGCTGATGCTTCCAAGCAGAAAGGTTAGGCGAATCATGGGTTCCCCAACCCAGCCTTGGAACATCCAGCAGAACGATCACAAACGCAGCCAGTTACGGTTGATTTCTCAACACAGAGAAACGGCGACTGTTATCACCGACCTCATCCACGCGTTGCATTGTGAGCCAGGTCCCAGTGTCTGCCGCAGCCCCCTCTGTTAATGCTATTCCGTCAGCTTCGGCATAGATGGTGCGTACAATCGAAACCGGTTTCGATGCTGCAGGTACGAGTGGATAGTTCTCGCCACGCGTAACCAAGAGCCACGTATTTTCCCGAAAGCCGTTGAGGGTACGTTGCCGCACAAGTTCGGCAGCTTTCTTGCGGCTTACTGGCAGCAAGTTCTCGTCTTTGCTGACTTTAACAGCAAGTTTTTGAGTCTCACTTAAATCATACGAGACCCATCCATAGGGTGGCATGTAAACCTCGAGTTTACAGTGTGAAGGAGACCCTTTGTCGAACATCTGAAGGCCGTAGAGTACCCGGGACGGATAACCGATTTCACGTGCAAACGTGCCACAGAGCCCGTGGTAATCGCTGCAATGCCCTCGGCGATGAATCAATCCATGAGCCGGATCTGCTGTCAGCGAAGCATTCGCTGAGTCATAGGTCAGGTGCTGATCAACCCACTCGATCGCCTTCGTGAATTGCTGCGACTTCTTATCTGATACTGACTGAATCTGCCCAACAATTTCTTGGTAATCCGGAGCACGCTCAGAGCGTGCATCTGGTGTCTGAAAGATCTCATACTTCTGAGGCCACGAGACTGTATTGGCGACCTTCGCGTAATCCACACCCCAATCAAGTTGGGCTATCTCCGCTGTGAACGTGTGCTGTATCTCCAATGCACCATCCGGTGAATTGATTTCAAAATAAGCAAATTGGTTGCCAAAGGTGGGTTCGCGTGTGAGCTGCGACTGATGCTCACGTGGGAACGTGCGGAACTTGCGGTCCCGAACCACCTGAGTATCGGTCGAGGGTGGCAGCGGTATCCAAACACGCAGTTGGCGAGTATTTGCAGGGGCCATGATGGTGACCCTGAAATCCACCTTGAATTTGGCCAGTGATGTTTTCACTGGCACCAAACCTGACTTGGTTGCATCACTCAGTGCCGGTTCATCTTCCCAAGCCATCAGGTTGGAACCGGGAGCCAGCAGGCATGCTGAAATAAGGGAAAAACAGATCAAATACTTGTAAAACATGATAGAAAACTCTCAGAAACAAAATCAGTGCGATTGTCGGAGCTTAACGGTAATACACTCTGTCGAGTATTCTGTGTGAACAGCGCCTCTTTATATCGCACGAACTCGACTACCAATTGCAGCGGCGTTATTCGTGCCCCCCGATGATACTTAACAAACAACATTCTTTTGAGCCCTCTCACCCTAAACGGATTGCCCGGTGAATTCCAAGCAAGCTTCGAACCAGAAGCCAGCCTCCCACAAAAGTGACAAACTGCCCACCGATCGATTCATCAATCGGGAACTTAGTTGGCTTGAATTCAATGAACGTGTCCTTGATCAATCTGCCGATACGTCCCTACCACTCCTTGAAAGAGCAAAATTCCTTGCCATCAGCAGCTCCAATCTTGATGAGTTCATGATGGTGCGAGTGGGAAGTTTGCAAATGCAGTATCAGCGGAACTCCATGGTGCGGGATGCATCAGGGCTAACGGTCGGTGAACAGTTGCTTGCCGTAGCGCACCGATGTGAAGTTTTCACAAATCGCCAGTACAGCGTTCTGTCTGACGCCTTGGAGCCTTTACTGGCGGAACACGATATTCGCCGCATCGATTTAAAAAACTGTAGCGATCGTTGCTTGGACGCTGCCGAGCGTCGTTTCCGAAGTGATGTGTTGGCAGTCATCTCCCCGCAAGCAATTTTTGAGGAGCGGCCATTCCCCCTTTTGCAAGGTCTTGGTGTCCATCTTTGCATCCGCTTGAAAGCAAGAAAATTAGCCAATGATGATCCCGAAGCAAATCCATGGGATTTTGCAGTCATCCCGCTTGGCAGAACACTACCGCGTCTTGTGCTGATGCCTTCTGACCGGGGGCATTCATATGTGTTGCTGGAAGATCTGATCAAACATCACATCGATGATTTCTTCCCCGGTCGCGAAGTACTCGAGTGTGTTGCATTTCGCCCCACTCGAAATGCTGACATTGAGCTACAGGAAGATGCCGCTTCTGACCTGATGATCGGCATGGAAGATGTACTTGAGAGCAGACGACAATCGCGGGTTATTCGACTCGAGTACAGTCATGATGCAAGTGATGCGACCTTGGCTTTCCTGTCAGAAAAAATGCAATTAAGAAGTCAGGACTTATACCCCGTAGCTGGACCACTGGACCTCAGCTATCTGTTCACGCTACACGGTCTAGAGGGTTTTGATGCGTTACGAGACGAGGCTTGGCCGCCGCAACGTGTCTCGAATATTGATCCCGCAGAAAACATGTTTTCGTCGATCAGCCGTGGTGACATTCTACTGTTGCATCCTTACGAAAGTTTTGACCCGGTCGTTCGTTTAATCGAAGAAGCAGCAATCGATCCAGATGTACTAGCCATCAAGCAGGTGCTGTACCGCACCAGTCGCAATAGCCCCATCGTTGCTGCTCTGAAAAGAGCAGCCAATAACGGAAAATATGTCTCGGTGATTGTCGAATTGAAAGCGAGATTCGACGAAGCTCGGAACATCGAGTGGGCACGCGAAATGGAGCAGT
Source organism: uncultured Rhodopirellula sp. (assembly GCA_913061385.1). Taxonomy (GTDB): domain Bacteria; phylum Planctomycetota; class Planctomycetia; order Pirellulales; family Pirellulaceae; genus Rubripirellula. The sequence goes on from CAJXTM010000713.1 coordinate 3,052, forward strand.
CTGGCGTGCAGGTAATTTACGGAATTCGTGGGCTCAAGACCCACGCCAAAATCTGCATCATTGTTCGGCGTGAACCACAGGGTATTGTTCGCTACATGCACTTCGGAACCGGAAACTACAACGAAGTAACTGCCACCATTTATGGCGATGTATCTTTACTGACTTGCAACGATGAATTGGGCTCTGACGCCTCCGCATTTTTCAACGCTGTTACCGGAGCCAGCCAACCACAAGAACTGCGCCACCTAGATAGTGCACCAACCACGCTACGAAAACGGATCACTGATCTGATCAATGCTGAAACGCAGCGCTGCATCGAGGGACAAAAGACAGAGATCTTTGCAAAGATTAATGCCTTGGTCGACACCGAGGTGATCGACGCTTTGTACCGTGCCAGTCCTGTCTCTTA
>CAJXTM010000714.1 GCA_913061385.1 uncultured Rhodopirellula sp.
GAGATCAGCCTCGGTCTCGTGGGCTCGGAGATGTGTATAAGAGACAGTCCTTTGACAGTCTGGTTTCGATATCGCGTACCGACTGCAGATACTCACCCAGTTTGTCAGCATCATTGCTACCAAGTCCTCGGCCAACATCCTTGGCATCCTCCATGACGGCATCAAGCACACTACGTTGTTTCTGCAACATGACCTGTCGCTCGGCCAACGGTGTCTTTCCATCCGAGAACAGTTTGTGGTAGGCGGCAACCGGATTATCCAAGCCCGCCACAGGCTTGCCCTGACGATTCCACGCCAACGACAAACCAGGTCCATGCCCTGAATTCTCGGCACCCTTGCATCCAAGTTGGATGGAAGTGAAACGTGTTGCAAGACCCAACTTTTCTGCAGCAACCTGATCTGCTGAAACGCTATTATGAAAACTTTTTCCGGGTTCCGCATAACGATTGGCACCCGTGAGATAAAAAGTACTTCCCCAGTGTGCTTCGCTACTGAACTGGTTGCTCAGGTTCTGCAGAACTGTGATGTCCTCTTTATGACGTTGCAGCGGTTTCAGGCCAGCAGGCAGCTCATAGTCGGTTCCGCTGATTGACTTATCGGGAAACCAGTCATCTCGAGTGACACCCCATCCGAAACTCAAGAACACCATTCGCTTGGCAGGCCGATCCACGGACGCTGCACTCGCGAACTTTTTCCAGTCCAGAGATTCAAGAGCAGGTAGAGCAACAACACCTGTACTGCCTCGAAGAAAATGACGACGTGAAACATTCATCCAGCTTCTCATTTGAAAAAAATTAGTCAGAGGACGTTGACGAACAGCGTTCTCAAATCACGTGTGTGCGAAGAATTGGCTAAAGGCAGAAGGTTGTGCGGGGGGTGGGTATCGGATTCTGCAACAACACCGGTAATTTCAGGGCAGCCGCTTTGTGGTGGGACAGCAGGCCTCGCTTCTTGTTTGCAGCCTTCAGCGACCGCCACTCGAATACCGTAAATCCTCAATCAAAAATCACCAAACACGTGCAAACCTGAGAACATTGATGGACGGCAGCCTGCACAATAGTTTAGCAGGGCAACAAGACGGGGTCATCTCGAGATCAGCAAGCAAACAAGAAAGACAGCTCAGCGGCACAGTCCAGCCCGTAAAACCTAGAAAAACCGAGCTACATTCAGCCTCATTCGGGAACATGACCTGCGACATCTTTCCAAACCGCATTTGACCGCTTGCCGCACGAATTGGTCCCGACAGCCCATTTCTGCCACTACCGCGGTTTACTCATCAGCAATTTGTAGTGCCCGCTTCCTAGCAAATCGTCAATCCGATCTCGCAATTCCATTGTAATTTCGACCCGATACTTATCACTCTTAAGATGAACGGTTTCACCTTCGAGCAACCGCATACTGAACAGCAATTCTTGGGATCCCGGATATCCGCGAACAATTTCTCTTAACCGACTGATCGTTTCAGTATCATGTTCCGCCTCGTCGAGTCGCAGCCTCATGCCATGTGTGTAGCGAGTGTCCAGTTCATCAAGTGGCGTCAATTCATCGATGATCAGGTTAGCTTCATCCCCACCTCGGCGATCAACTTTTCCTCGTGCCAAGACGATCGCATCGGGCTGAATTCGGTCTCCCACATCGACGAAACCTTTGGGCCAGACGATACACCTGATAGCACCCTGCATATCTTCTAGATCGAAGTTGGCATATTTCGACGGCGCGCCCACCTTGGCATTTTTAGTGTGTGCAAACTTGATCGAACTGATCATGCCACCCAGAACAACTTCACCTCGGTCTTTAACATCGCCGAGTTTGTCTGTCGTGTGAGTCCGAAACGTCGCCAGTTTTTTCTCGTACTCAGCCAGTGGATGACTTGCCAAGTAATATCCAAGCACTTCTTTTTCAGCGATCAATTTTTCACGTTCAGGCCACTCTTCCATTTCCGGCAGGGGTGCGGCAACCGCTTGCTCACCTCCAGCCTCATCATCCTCAAAAGCACCAAACAGACTGGCTTGACCACTCTTTTTGTCGGCTTGAACGGCAGCGCCAGCCTGAACAGCCTTTTCAATCACCGCAGTCAACTGACTTCGATGGGCTTCAAATTCATCCATGGCGCCTGCTTTGATCAGGGTTTCGATGGCACTTTTATTGCAAGCCGCGGGATCCACCCGCTCGCAGAAATCGAAGATATCTTTGTAAGGGCCATTCTTTTTTCTTTCGGCTTCAATGCTGACCGCCGTTGATCCTCCACAACCCTTGATTGCGGAAAGAGCGAAGTGAATGTTTCCGTCTGCAACCGAAAAGTCCGCAGCACTGTGATTGACAGAAGGAGGCACTACTTCGATGGCCATTCGGTCACAATCTTCCATATGCTCAACCAATGCGTCTTTACGCTTGAAATTACGCCCCGATATATCGCTGGACAACAATGCCGCCATGAACTCGATCGGGTAATGTGCTTTCAGGTAAGCCGTCTGATACGCCAATAATGCATAAGCAGTCGAATGGCTTTTATTGAATCCGTATCCCGCAAATTTGACGATCAGATTCCAAATATCATTGGCATCCTTTTCAGCGAGTCCGTTGTCCACCGATCCCGTAATGAATGCATCGTGATTCTCGTTGATTAACGATTCTTTTTTCTTGCTGATCGCTTTGATACAGGTGTATGCATTCGCCAAAGGAATTTTGCCGAGACGGTTCAGGATTCTCATGACTTGTTCCTGATAGACCATGATCGAATTGGTCTCTTCAAGAATTTCCTTGAGAACCGGATGTTTGTATTCTGGCTCCTGCCTCCCGTGCTTGATATTGACGTAATCATCAACCATGCCACCCTCGAGTGGCCCCGGTCGATAGAGAGCCGCAGTTGCGATGATGTCCGTAAAATGATCGGGCTTCATCCTCAGCAACAAGTCACGGATGCCACCGGACTCCAACTGGAAAACCCCTTTCGTTTCACCGCGTTGCAGCAGGGCATAGGATTCTTTGTCGTCGAGTGGAAACTTCAACGGGTCAACGGTTTTACCGGTGGTCTGTTCGATCAACTGGACTGTCCGACTTAGAATCGTAAGATTCCGAAGTCCAAGGAAGTCCATTTTCAGCAGCCCGGATGCTTCCACATCTCCCATCGGCCACTGCGTGATGACATCCTGTTTTCCTGGCACACGCCCTAGGGGAACATACTCAGTCAACGGCTTATCTGCGATCACCACTGCGGCAGCGTGAGTCCCTACATTTCTGGCTAATCCTTCAATCTTCATTGCCAGATCAAGCAGTTCACGGATTTCCGGATCGCCATCGTAGGACATCTTCAAATCAGCACTTTTCTTGAGTGCTTTGTCGATCGTAATCTTCAGTTCATCGGGCACCATCTCAGTGATTTGTGTAACCCGTGCCAGCGGTACACCTGTCTCTTATACACATCTCCGAGCCCACGAGACCGAGGCTGATCTC
>CAJXTM010000715.1 GCA_913061385.1 uncultured Rhodopirellula sp.
GATCTACACGTAAGGAGTCGTCGGCAGCGTCAGATGTGTATAAGAGACAGCAGTCCGACCGAGGGTTCGCTCCTGCCGAATTGGCGGGGTAGATGGATCAAGACACAACGTCAAGATTCACGCTGGAGCCAGTCGGCGTGGACAGGAGTCGCCGCCCCGCCAATTCCGCCTCTCACGGTGCCCTGATTTTTCGCTTTTTGTCATTGTCGCTGGGAAAGTTTGTCGCTGGGAAAGTTTGTCGCTGGGAAAGTTTGGTGCAGGGAAAGACGGATGAAATCACGCCAGATAGTCCACGTTTGGAAGGTGCTTTGCGTCTAACGGAGCGTGGTAAAAGCAGGTCAGGGCAAGCGACATCTCGTCACGGCATTAGCTTTGCCGTTAGACTAGGGGCTTCTGACTCACAGCACTTGTTATTTGCGGACCCATGAACGACCTGGACGACACACGTTTGATTGGTATGCTCCGCCGTGTGGTGCGAGATTGCGGAAAGCTGTACAAGCAATGCGGAACGTGGATGGTCCGCCGTTTCCCCACGTTGCTTGAAGGTGATGCGGGCAATTTCGTTGAATTGATGGACGATTTGCATCGTGGCTTGCTGATCAAAGTATATGTGACGGTGGTTCGTGCCGATAACAGGTGGAGCGCCCCAGAAAAAAAAGTGGCTGCAGCCATGATCGACCACCTCTGGGACCAGCAACTCCGAGGAAACGATCTCAGAGATGCAGCAACCGAATTGTTTCAGCAGGCAGATCTGTTGAAATGGGAAGCTCTGGTTGCGCCCTTTGTGCGTTACAAGCCACTGGCAGACAGCAAGTCACACGTCGAGACAATTGTGATGCGTCTTGCGAATTTAGTCGCTAAGTGTGACGGCGAGTTGCTTGATGAAGAGTCCATCGCATTGCATACCCTGCAGCGTGAGATTGATATGGCTCTTTACCCCGCAGATCCGAAATCGGTGTTGGCACCTCTTGAGCCACCAGCTGAAAAGTCGAGAGGAAACAGTGCTACCGCTAAGCAGCAGAAGGAGAAGCAGCAGGAAGATGCAAATGCGGGTCGCTCTGAGCCGATGTCCAAAGCTGAACGAGAGCGTCGGCTGAGCGTCGCCACGGCGGAGCTTGACGATTTGATCGGATTAGATGCAGTCAAAGAACGCGTCAAGAGTTACACCAACTTCTTGCGGTTGCAGGGGCAACGACGTGATGCTGGCCTGAGTACCATGCCGATTAGCCTTCACATGTCGTTTGTTGGTAATCCTGGCACCGGAAAGACAACGGTTGCGCGAATTGTGGGCCAGATTCTGGGTGCTCTGGGAACTCTGACCAGCGGGCATGTCGTTGAAACGGACCGCAGTGGACTGGTTGCCGAGTATGCAGGCCAAACTGCGCCTAAGACAAATGCGCTCTGCGATTCTGCGATGAATGGAATCCTGTTCATCGACGAGGCCTACAGTCTGGTTGATGCTTCTGGGGACGATGCCTATGGACGTGAAGCGGTTCAATGCCTGCTAAAACGTATGGAAGATGATCGTGAGTCAGTAGCAGTGATCTTGGCAGGCTACAGCAATGAAATGACGCAGCTAATACGATCTAACCCAGGCCTTTCTTCGCGGGTCAACACAACCATCGAGTTTGACGATTACACTCCTTTGCAGCTTGGTCAGATCTTCGAGCATTTGTGCGACCAAAATCAGTATGCGATCCCCAGTGATGCAAGGCATCGAGTGCTGATGGGATTCCATTACCTGTACATGGAACGCGACAGGCACTTTGGTAATGGGCGTTTGGTTCGTAATATTTTCGAAGATAGTGTGCGACGTTTGGCTGACAGAATTGCGGATGCAAGTCAGTTAACCGAATCACTGCTTACGACGTTGCTCGCGGTTGATATCAGCATTCCAGAGCTTGATGAAAAGAAATTGGATTGTCTGGTCTCTGCTGACCATGTACTGCGGATCAAGTGCGAGAGTTGCAACTCGAATGTCCGAATTCAGCCAGAGTCGCTTGGTCGCCGCATTAAGTGTGGAAAATGCAGCCATGTACAGAGTGTTGGGTGGGCAAATGTTGCCGAGGTTTGAATCTGGACTTGTTGCTGGTGCACAGCAATCGATCTCACACTGAGTGCTCGGGGGTTGCCCAGACAACAAACGCGGGCAAGAGGGTCAAATTGACCACTGTTCCGATGGCAAGCGTGGACGCGACCAGCACTCCAAATGTAGCCGTGGGCACAAAGTCGCTCGTTGACATCACTCCAAAACCAACGATCAGCGCCGCCGTGGCCAGCAGGATCGGTACCCCTGTTTTGCCAGCAGCATGTCGTGACGATACCCGTGCCGTGTGATTCCGACGGCGTGCACGTTGGTAGCCAGCCAAAAAGTGTACAGAGCCGTCGATGGATAATCCGACTGACACGGCGGCAATCATCGCCGCGCCCATGTTGATTTTTCCGCCCGTGAAGCCAACAAAAGAAAGCACAAGAAATACCGGAAGAATATTGGGGACTAATGCGACCAATGCGAGCCGAGCAGTCCCCGTGGCGAACCACAGCAGTAGTAAAATAAGAGTGCTTGAGGTAACGAAACATCTCCACTGGTCCTGGACCAACTGATTAATCAAGTCGGCCATGATGACATAGTAACCTGTTACCAGTCCTTTGCGTGCAGCATTGTTGGGGCGTTCGTTATTGTTGTCGTCTGTGAGAGAGGGTCTGCGAGTGACATTCAGCCATGCCTCGCTGCCGACGTGTTGCTGCACAATCCGCTTGACTTCGTTGATCATGGCTAGCTTGGTTTTCGCGTCGAGTTGTTCGCGGCTTCGCAGCATGATTCGAAGTTTGCGTTGCTCCCCTGTGGGTTGGCTTAGTAGTGCATCGAAGAACACAGGCATCACAACCGACATGGCAGAGAGTCGCGAGGATGGAGACAGGAGAGCGGAAACGGCAGAGCGGCTAGCCACCTGATCGGCGTCGGCAAGGCTCAGCACTTTGGTTAGTCCTTCACCATTGATTTTGATTGCTTTGAGTTTCTGTTCAAGCGCACGCACTTGGTCCAGGTAGGAAGTATTTAGTTCAGCGGGAGCATCGAGTATTATATCCCAGACGCCGGCGCCACCAAATTGCGTTTCGACTTCTTGATAGGCCGAAACAACTTTGCTATCAGCGTTAAAATTGTTGAGGAAACTCGTCTCTGTTTCGGCTCTTCCTAAACCCACCGCTGCAATGATTGCCATTACGGTTGCGATGCTCAGGCACTTGCGGGGTGAACGTATCGATGCGTCTGCAAGCCGGATGCATCGACGTCGCAGGTTACGGGAAAAACGCTGTTGCAAACGGTCGATTTTGTGATGAAACCGGAGGCTCGGTAACATCAATAATGCCGGCGTGAAGAGTAAAATGGCAATGCATACTGCCTGTCTCTTATACACATCTGACGCTGCCGACGACTCCTTACGTGTAGA
>CAJXTM010000716.1 GCA_913061385.1 uncultured Rhodopirellula sp.
ACGAGATCAGCCTCGGTCTCGTGGGCTCGGAGATGTGTATAAGAGACAGCGCCCGAGCCAACCGATAGTGATTCCAGACGGTTGTTAGAAACTCAGAATGCTGTGAATGAAATAGACCAGCACTTCATGGGAATGGCAATTCGATTGGCCAAGCTTGGTGCGGGTGCTGTCGAACCCAATCCGCTGGTTGGTTGCGTTTTGGTGCGCGATGGACAGGTCGTTGGGCAAGGGTACCATCAAAAGTTTGGTGGGCCGCACGCTGAGGTGCATGCGCTGCGGTCGCTTGATTCTCTGCAGCAGGCAAAAGGTGTTACGGCCTACGTTTCACTGGAACCCTGTTGTCATCACGGTAAGACTCCTCCATGTGCTCAAGCGTTGGTCGATGCAGGCGTAGCGCGAGTGGTTGTTGCCATGACTGATCCGTTTCCCAAAGTTGCCGGGGGGGGGGTGAGTTTCCTGCAGTCCGCAGGTGTCAATACAACAGTTGGCCTGATGCAAACTGAGGCAGAAGAGCTCAACGCACCGTATCTCAAACTTGTGCGTGATGGACGCCCATGGGTCATTGCAAAATGGGCGATGACCATGGATGGGCGGATTGCCACGGTGAGCGGGCAGAGTCAATGGATCACAGGTCAGCAGGCTCGTCATGAAGTGCACCGATTGCGATCAAGGGTTGATGGGATTGCTGTCGGTATGGGGACAGTCGTTATCGATGACCCGATGCTGACAGCGAGAGGAGTGAATGGTGATGACGCTGCGTCCCGTGTGGCTGACCGCATTGTTTTTTGTCAGCACCGCCTGCCCTCCCTCGAGTCAAAACTGGTCCGTTCTGCTCGTGATTTTCCGGTGACGTTGATGGTTGGTTCGGAAGTGGATTCGGCGCACCTCACGCAACTTGAGCAGGCTGGTGTGAAATCGGTTGTTCTTGACAGTTCAGGATCGACTGGCAGGGTGATCGAGGCGCTGCAGTTTTTAGGTGAGCAGCGAATGACCAATTTGATGCTGGAAGGGGGTGCTGAACTACTTGCTAGCTTTTTTGCAGCGGATCGAATTGATGAGTGTCATGTGTATCTCGGGCCAAAATTGTTTGGGGGCCAAACTGCAAAGGGTCCTATTGGGGGCAGTGGAATCGACCATGTCACCGATGCGTTGCCGTTTCGTTTGGTTACGTTAGATCCATTCGGAAATGACTTTCGCGCTGTTTATCGACGAGATATTTGCGAAGAGTGAACGAGCAAATAATCTTATCTTCATTCTCGACAGATTTTATGACGATGAACAAAGTGGACTCGTCGGCCTGCCCGATGAGGGTCGGAATACGCGTCCATCGTAATCAAGTTGCCCACAACAGGGTTTTCCATTCGACGTTAACGATTAGCTGTAAATGAGCTTGCCGCACGCTGTCTGTGATCAGACGCACTGATCACTTGGTGAACCCAACCAATCCATCAAAGCATGGAACCCGAGAAATTCGGGGAAGGAGAGGGTTCAGGGATGAGGTGGAGTTTTTTATTAGCCGTAATCGGCTTGTCCATCACGGACATGGAGTCTTTTGCACAAAGACAGCCCGCCGATGAGCGTCCTTCTTCAATTCGTTCAGGATCCGGCGATCCAAGCTTCTTTTCGACAACGCGAATGGTTCGCTTTCAAATCATTCAGGGGCGGTTGTGCTTGAATTGTCCGCAACACCGAAAAGGTACGCAAAGGCGGGACGAACCGGGGTTGCATGAAACACTCGCAGTGACCTCAGAGCAGGGTATTCCCTCTTTGCATTATGTGTTTCAGACGGCAGAGCAACAGATGACGTTAAACGTTCAGCATGCTGGTAAAGTTCGAATGGAATCATGGCTGCTGGATACTGGAGAACACGCTACTTTGGAACAGCCTCGGTTTGGAATCATTCAGTGGTCCCTATCTCGGGGCGATTGGCATGAACAACACCAAGGGGCCACGCTGTTGCATTTGCGCCAACGTGATCCCGCTGGTTTTGATCTGCATTTTGGTTCATTGATTGCTTGTCTGTTGCGAGGGAAGTCGCTTAGCACGCTTATGCACGAAACCAACCTTGCAGTGATTCAACAGGCTCGCAGAGGTGGGACTCCATCACTAGCGGAGATAGAAACAATGGTTGATTCTTTGGCTGCTCCCACTGTGGGGCAACGCTCACATGCCTATCGTCAATTAATTAAATGGGGTACCCCGGTGATCCCCGTGCTGCAAACTTTGTCGAGCGATGCACTGGATCCTGAACAGCAGGCAAGAATCTTTCATGTCAGAATGAGATTAACGACGTATCTGGATGATACGCCGGCGTCGCTGGCTAAACTACTGGTCAATGATAAATCGTATTGGGAGGTGATTGCCCACCAATTAAACGAAGAACAAGTGCAGTTGGCTGAACGGCATCTTATAGATTTTGGCGTCTCCCCACTCAGTACCGTTTCAAATTCTCAGCATAGAGTCGCTTCCAGTTCAGAAACTACGTTGAAGTGAGGTTGGGCTGAGCCCGGGCAGTTCCGTTTTCAGAGTTGAAGGACATCATTCATCTGGCTCGCGATTTCCGTGAGTCGTGATCGGTCACCACCCTTCACTTCTGCGGTTGCCCAGCCGTTGTATTTGATACCCGCAAGTTCTTGACGCACTTTTTTCCAGTCAATGCTGCCAGAACCCAGTGGTTGCCGGAATCCATTTCGCATCCCCTCATTCATCGCGATCTCCAGGTCATATTCTTTGATGTCGAGTTTCTTGATCCTCGGACCAAGGACTTCGATCCAGTGCGGAGGCCATCCCCAGCGAACAACGTTCCCAACGTCAAAGTAGGCGCCAACCATGGGACTGTCGATTTCATCGATGTACCTGCTCATGGCTATGGGATCAATAAGAAATGTGGCCCATACATTTTCAAGCAGAATCATGACCTCTTGTTCTTCTGCTTGTGAGGTCGCTGCCCGAATCGTTTGCTGTGTTTTTTCGTAGTTTTCGAAGTAGCCAAGCTTTTGATCGTATGGCACTACGTGAAGCACGGAATTTGCGCCCAAATAGTTAGCCTGATTGATAGCTTCCTTGAGTGTTGGATTACTGGAATGAATGACACCGTGTATGGGCAATCCAGTTTTTTGGCTAGCATCCAAGTACGATTCGACCATAGCTCTGTTCTTTTCTCCGAGAGCTACCCGGGTTTCGATGCCATCAAATCCGAGGTCCTTGACCAACCGAAACTTGTCCTTGACGCTCAGCTTGCCTGTCACCATGTGGTACTTGACGGCTTTCTTGATTTTGCCGGTGTTCTCAGCCGCAGTGACGGTATTTGCCGTAGATGCGACAGCCAGTGCGCAGGAAGTTAAGAGGAAATTCCGACGTTTCATGTTTGAATCCGGTGCTTGTGAATTGGACGAGGTGTTCAATATACACAGACTGTCTCTTATACACATCTCCGAGCCCACGAGACCG
>CAJXTM010000717.1 GCA_913061385.1 uncultured Rhodopirellula sp.
TCTACACGTAAGGAGTCGTCGGCAGCGTCAGATGTGTATAAGAGACAGGTGGGCAACCAAGCGTGTTACGGGTGCAACACGTGAGAATGAGCATTCCTATGCTTCACCGATCTTGTACAACTTTGGCGATACGCCTTATTTGATTACCCACGGTGCGGATTACACGGTGGCTTATTCTCTCGAAGATGGAAAAGAGCGTTGGCGATTGGGAGGTTTGAATCCACAGGGGAAGGGCTATCATCCCACGCTGCGTTTTGTGTCATCCCCCGCCGCTGCTAACGGGATTGTGGTTTGCCCTACCGCTAAAAATGGTCCAGTGTTCGCAGTCAAGGCAAATGAGAATGGCGATCTTACGGATAGCAACGCGGTTCTGTGGGTGCGTGATGACAATACGCCAGATGTGCCTTCACCCGTCATACATGGTGACCTCGTTTATCTGTGTCGCGAAAATGGAATGTTGCTCGTCCTTGATCAAAAGACGGGCGAAGAGGTGTATATGGAACGCACCCACAGTCATCGCCATCGTGCATCACCTGTTTTTGCCGATGGACACCTCTACTTAACCGCTCGAGATGGCAAGGTATCCGTGGTGAAAGCTGGGCGTGACTTCGAAATAGTAGCGCAAAACGACATTGGTGAAACCACAACAGCATCCCCAGTGATCTCCAATGGCGTCCTTTATTTAAGAACCTACGACGCGTTGTGGGCGATCGAATAGTTGCCACCGTGTCTGGAAGGTCAAGCCTCAGAATCTTCATGCTGGGGAATTTGCATTGATTCTATGTGCCAAGCACACGTCGACTGTCAACGGTTACGTTTTTAAGTTCGCGTTACAAGGATATGGGTTTGTGGTGATCAGAGTTATTGTCAGCTTGTTTCTCATCGGGAGCTTCGACTTGGGGTTAGGAACTGTCAGTGCGCAACGCACCACTCAAACGCGAGCAGGTTTGGACAGTGTCATTGCCAGCAAATGGGGTGACTTGGTTCTCAAGGGAATTGATACGGAGTTCCCGAATAAGTTGTCGTTGATGTACTCAAACGAGAAGCAGATATCGAGGCCCCGAAACCACTTTCCAGCGTTCTATGGTTGCTTCGATTGGCATAGTAGTGTGCATGGCCACTGGCTGCTTGTACGCCTTTTGAAGAACTATCCGGACATTGTAAATGCTTCGCAGATCCGTGATGCGCTGAGGCTGCATTTAACAGCCCAGAATCTGAACAAGGAAGCTGAGTTCTTCGCACGCGACGAACAGAAGACATTTGAGCGAATGTATGGCTGGGCGTGGTTATTGAGGCTTGTGATTGAACTTGATTCGTGGGAAGACCGCGAGGGACAAGTTTGGAGGGTGAACTTGGCTCCCTTGGAACAGTTGTTGGTAGACAGAATTCAAGATTATCTTCCGCGGCTAAGCTTTCCAATCCGGATTGGACAGCACACAGATACGGCGTTTGCCTTGGGGCAAATCCTGGATTACGCGGACGCTACAGAAAACGATTCATTGGGAGAGTTAGTCAAGAATTGCGCGAAAGAGTTTTATGCTAGGGATGTTGCATATCCTGTTCATTATGAGCCGTCCGGACATGATTTTTTTTCGTCGTGTTGGAATGAAGCTGATTTGATGCGGAGAGTCCTTTCGCAGGTTGAGTTTGAGGTGTGGTTGGCAAATTTCCTACCAAACTTGGAAACGCAATTACAGGATGGGACCATCGCCCCAGTAGCCGTCAGTGACGTTACTGACCCAAAGATTATCCACCTCGCTGGGCTCAATCTCAATCGGGCGTGGTGCTTGCAGTCAGTTGCGTCATCACTCTCGGATTCGAACGCACTCAGCATCAAGTTGAATGAGAGCGCAGATCGGCATCTAAAGGCAGGGCTGCAGTACATCAACAGTGGCCATTATGAAGGTGACCATTGGCTTGCCACCTTTGGACTCTACGCGGTCGAAAAGATCGCGGTCGAAAAGATCGCGGTTGAAAACTGAGTTTTACGGCTGTGGTGCTAGTTCAACGGCGAATTCCTGAAACGCTGTGTTTTCTCCGCCGGAGGTGTCCGTGACAGGTTTCACGCGATAAAGAATCCAGCGATGGCGACCAAGCGTGGCTTGTTGGCCGGCTCGCAGAGCCGCAGCGGTGAATTGGCCTGGAGTTCCTGCTGCTAAGATAGAGCCAATGGGGATGTAATTCCTAGCATCCCAACCAGGGTCATCCGCTGAGGAACTACCATAGAGCATGATGTGCTGCGTACCACGGGACGCCATGCCATAGGACCAACTTGTCAGTTGCTTGATCGGTTGAGAGGTTCCCAAATCAAGTTTGTATTCTCCATTCTGTACGCCGTTGGTGAAAACCGGGCCGTAAGCGGCTGTGAGTAGACGGTCATTCAGGACAGACAGGGGCTCGTTGTTGGTAGACGGGTTTGCTGTAATCGTGAAATGCTGCATAGGTGGCAGCAGTAGTGTCTTGAATTCGCTGGCGACCTTTGCCGTTTCAGTAATGGGGTAAGAATGTGTGTTTAGTTTGACGATCTGCTTGCGCTGTTTGCGGACGAGTTGTACGGTGAGGGGCTGGTCGCGGGCTAACGCTAGAATTTCATTGAGTGTGCTTGAATCGCGAATGGTTTCACTGTTCAGTTTTTGTATCACATCGTTGGGTTCAAAGGGCGTCTGGGTATTTTTGGGAATACTGGTGATGGAGAGGCCGCCGTCTTGGCGAGTGACCCCGAATGCCGAGAATTCCTCACCTTTGAGGGGCCTAAGAATCATCCCCATCCAGATTGTTTCAATGCTTGGGGCGGTAGGTTTAGATTGCGTTGATTCGTGAGACGAACGGGGGATTGGGAACTCGGGCGTCTTTGAAAGAGCTTTCAGGGATGCACTACGTACGCCAAATCGATCCATTGGGAAGTTGTGGAAGCCAATTTCCAGCGCAGGCGAGTCTGGTGCAACACGGTAATCACCGTTTGCCGGATCAAGGAAAAGTGGATCGCCAACCAGTGAATTGCGATCGCAATCATGGTTACTGAATTTTTGTTTGTCTTGTACTGTTGTGAACAAGTTGCGATCGACCTCAGATCCCCATTTCCCGGCAGGCATTCCGCCAGCTGGTTGGTAAGCATTCATCCATATGTTTCGCGTAACGGTGTCCATACTGTTGTCGTACCAGACATGCGGATGCAGACTATTGTTGATGGCGATATTATTGTGCACGTTTCGAAAGAATCCCTCTCTCAATTTCAGTCCGCCACGTAGAAACAGATTGTTATAGATTTCGTAATGTGACGAGCCGTCATCCAAATCAACATCCCATCCCCGGTCGCATCTCCAACGACTGTTGCGGATAATGGTGGGGTCAGTATCAAGCTTTGAAAGCGTCGGCAGTTCGTCGGCGGGTGCACCGCTTCTGTCTCTTATACACATCTCCGAGCCCACGAGACCGAGGCTGATCTCGT
>CAJXTM010000718.1 GCA_913061385.1 uncultured Rhodopirellula sp.
GATCAGCCTCGGTCTCGTGGGCTCGGAGATGTGTATAAGAGACAGGCTGATGGCTGAGCATCGCAAAGATGCCTCGGCAGAAGGCATCCTCCTGTTGGTCCGTAGCGAGAAGGGATCACGATTCATCGTTGTTAATTCGTGATCACGCTCCCGCCTCTGCCGCAAGGAGGCGACGGGCCCACAATGCGGTCAGCGCCGGTTTTCACAACCGACGCTGACCGCTCTTTATAGAGGGCAGCTACAATATCAGGCCAGCTACAATAGTACTGTTCAGCAGTCTGGATTCGCAAAAAGCCTGCCTTGCCCTCGAGCCCCCTGAAAGACCTTTCAATGCGACTCGCTGCCAAACTTGTTCTGCTGTTTCTAACAGGCCTGTTTTTAGTGGTCGGCCTGTTCGCCTACCTGACCGTTCGACAAGAGCAGCGAGCTCAGGCCGAACATCAACGGTTTGCTTCTGAGCTCGTTCAGTCAATGCAACCAACAATCGACCAGGCAATCCAAGAGAACCGCGTTCTTGAAATCCCCACTCAAATGCGACTCTCTTCCCGTTTGCAGCAAGTCACCATGCGTTGGGTCGAGGTGGCATCAATCAACGCGGACACCCGCCAACCAGCTCCCCTGAACCTGATCATTGCCGAACAGAAAACAACCGTTCTCAGTATGCCAGATCAATCTGGTAATCAAGTCGTTTACACCTATGTTCCCTTTACCAGCAAAGGACCCGATGGAAACAGATCAGGAAAAATAGAAGTTGCGGTTCCTGATGATGGCATGAACACACGTTTCCAACACTCATTATTGACTTCCCTGATTGCACTCACTGGTGTCGCATCGCTGTCAGGTTTTGTAATCTTGGTTGGTGGTATTCGAATGGTGGGCAAACCTCTCAATCAACTGATTGACAAGGTAAGACGTGTTGGCGAAGGCGACTTCAGCGGCCCCGTCGAGATTGAATCCACTGATGAACTTGGGCGTCTGGGCAATGCCCTAAATGAGATGTGTGCCCAACTCACGAAACAACATCACGAACTTAAAACAGCAACCACCGCAAGAATCGAAACGGTTGAACAACTGCGTCATGCAGAGCGGTTGACGACAGTCGGCAGAATGGCTGCTGGGCTGGCCCACGAAATCGGCACTCCGTTGAATGTGGTCACGGGTCGAGCTGAATTGCTGGCGAGTGGAGAGCTTGATCCAGAGACAGCACGGGTGAGTGCGAAAGCCATCCAGTCGGAGGCTCAACGGATCACAAGAATTGTCCGCGAGTTACTTGATTTTGCTCGACAAAATACCCCACAACGATCCTTCCAAAATCTGAACGAACTCATCACCATCACTCGTGAACTGATGGAAACCGTCGCAGCCAAGCATTGCACAAACCTGCACCTGTCACTACCTGCAGAAGCATTATCCGCCAACATCGATGCAGGCCAGATTCAGCAGGTGCTCACTAACTTGATCATCAATGCCATCCAATCGGCTGAAAAAGATGGGAATGTGACGATTACCCTGACTGATAGCGATGGAAAACCGACAGGAAATGATGGTGGAACAAACAGCATCTACCGAAGAATCATCATTGCCGATGATGGTGAGGGGATATCAGCTCAACATCGAGAGCATATCTTTGAGCCTTTTTTCACAACCAAAGACGTCGGTGAGGGGACCGGATTGGGATTATCCATTTCGCACGGCATCATTCAGGAACATGGTGGTTGGATCGAAGTTGAAACTTCGGAAGGGCAGGGCAGTAGTTTCTCGGTTTACCTGCCTGTCACAGCCAATGACAGCCAACCTCATCCCGCGGAGGCAGTGCGATGAAAGGTAACGTACTAGTCGTTGACGACGACAAGGCAATGTGTGAGCTGATCGATACCACTTTGACCATGAAGGGGTATTCCACCACTTGGTGCCAGAGTGCTACCGAAGCGAATGACCTGCTCCACGACATTGAATTTGATGTGGTTCTAACTGACATACGCATGCCCGGAACAACTGGCTTGCAACTCTGCCAACAAATCAGTTCCACCCGTCCCGACATCCCTGTCATCGTGATGACGGCGTTTGGGACTCTCGACACAGCAGTCGCTACGATTCGCAGCGGCGCATACGACTTCCTAACAAAGCCAGTGGAACTGGAACTTCTAACTCTGACCATTGCCCGCGCTGTTGAACGACGTCACTTAAAACGCCAAATCCATTTGCTTGAACAACAAGCACGAAGTGAAAATCACTTTGGAGAGATGCTGGGTGATAGCCTACCCATGCAACATTTGTACGATCAGATGAAGCGAGTCAGCACCTCCGATGCCTCGGTGCTTATCACAGGAGAGAGTGGTACCGGTAAAGAATTGGTAGCACGCTCCATTCACAAACTCAGCAATCGTGCGGCTCACCCTTTCGTTGCTGTCAATTGCGCAGCACTGTCCGAGACACTCCTCGAGAGCGAACTGTTCGGCCACCTTCGGGGAGCTTTCACCGATGCTCGTAGCGAGCGAAGAGGCTTGTTCATGGAAGCGGAAGGCGGCACTTTGCTGCTTGATGAGATGGGAGACATGCCCATGTCCATGCAAGTGAAATTGCTGCGAGCATTAGAGGAGAATCGTTTGAGGGCTGTTGGAAGCGATCGGGAAATTGAATTCAATGTCAGAGTACTTGCCGCCACCCATCGAGACCTTGAGACCGCTGTTGAGGAGGGACAATTCCGCCAAGATTTGTACTACCGGATCAACGTCATCCAACTGCATCTTCCGCCGCTTCGCTCACGCGGTGTGGATATTCTTGCAATCGCGTCGCACTACATCGATCAGTTTGCAAAAAGCACAAGTAAGAATGTGACCGGCATCACCGAAACTGCCGCAGAAAAACTATTGGCCTATTCATGGCCGGGAAATGTCCGAGAATTGAGGAATGTGATGGAGAGGGCACTCGCGCTTACACGCTATGACTCTGTCACTGTTGAAGATCTGCCCGATAAAATCCGCGATCATCGTGGCGGCACAGTCTTTATTGGTGGTGATGATCCCACCGAGTTGGTGCCCTTAGAAGAAGTCGAAAGACGGTACATCGAACACGTCCTTCGAGCAGTGGATCAAAATCGAACGCAGGCAGCACGAATCCTAGGCCTCGACCGTAAGACGCTTTACCGGAAACTCAAGTCCAACTTCGATACTGACAAAGATGCCTGACCGGCCTTCAGGTCATTGTTCCTCGCTAAAAGGGCGGAAACACGGGTTTCAAATCACTGAAAGCCCTGATTAAACGCCTCAAAAGGGGTCCCACTGGACAGTTCCCTAAACTTCAAAAGTTATGGAAAACTGATTCTATTCTCGGGATACCCAATCATGCCCCTTACTCTTCTGTCCTCATTGGGACAAAAAACGCTCTCCGATACTGGCAAACAGTTTCGTCACTGTCTCTTATACACATCTCCGAGCCCACGAGA
>CAJXTM010000719.1 GCA_913061385.1 uncultured Rhodopirellula sp.
ACGAGATCAGCCTCGGTCTCGTGGGCTCGGAGATGTGTATAAGAGACAGGCGGTTTACTGCACTAGCGACATCATCTTGCCACTCAAAGGCGGTGACGCCATGCCTGAGGCGGGTGGCAACATGGCAATGACTGCGGTCGCCCAACTGCTGGTGC
Organism: uncultured Rhodopirellula sp.; assembly: GCA_913061385.1. Classification (GTDB taxonomy): domain Bacteria; phylum Planctomycetota; class Planctomycetia; order Pirellulales; family Pirellulaceae; genus Rubripirellula. The sequence goes on from CAJXTM010000719.1 coordinate 156, forward strand.
AGGTCCAGGCAATCTTGATGCTTCAGAAGAAGAATCGTCGAATCTTCGAACAACTTGGCGTTTTCTGTCTACTCGATCTGGTGGTCGCTGCTGTGTTCGGAAACGCCATCGGCTTTGGAGTTCTGCTGATCCCCCTGTGCCTGACTGCCGCACTCGCGTTGTCCCTGCTGGCGGTCGTTTCCGCATCAGAAGGGCTCAGCAACTTGGACGCTCTGAGCGGGGACACGACGCCACCCAAAGCGAAACGCGAACAAGCCTCCGCTAAAACCATCAATGTCACGTCGGCAGATGGCGCCAGATCATTGGCCGCGGCCGCACCTCGGCTTCCCTTATTAGCGATCCTCAGTGTGGGGCCGTCGGTACTGTTACTTGCCGGTGTCTTTTTCTACCTGCTACCCCGCACCACCACCGCAGCGCGCGAATCGAGCAACGGGAAAGCTTTAGTGGGGTTTAACGAACAAGTGAACCTAAAACAGATCGGGCAAATGCAGCAAAACCCGGCAATCGCGTTGCGGGCAAAAATCACTGACAGTAAGACAGGGAAACCTTACAAACTCGTTGGTGAGTTGTATCTCCGCGGTAGGGTCTTGGAACGCTACGAAGTACTACCAACCCGTCGTGGCGTCAACTCAGCTAACTGGAGCTCCATTCCTATGGGCCGTCTGGCGAATGGACAGACGCTTCCACCCGAGGTGATACCAACCCTATCATCGGAATCAAACTTCTATGACGTCACAGATTTTGACATCACCTGCAGTGAAATGCGATCACGCTCGCTATTCGCACCAGCACCATACCACCGCACAGGTTTCAACCCTAAGGCGGCTCACTTGGCTGACCGTTGGACGCTGGTCCGTAAGTCTGACGCAACCCTAAAACAGTATCCTCGCATTCATTACAAATTTGCCAGCCATGCTTTTAAAGATGGACTTCAGACCGAATTACTGGCACGTTTTGCCGTTGGTGATTCAGTACTGCAACCGGCAAGTACCATTCGTCTGACTCAAAACGCACCTCTCACGGAGAGTCAAATCGAGGAGTACGAGTTAACTCTCCTTGAATACGACATTGATTCGATTCCTAGCGCTGCAACGTTATCCAAACGCTTCACCACCACTAGTGATAACAAGCCCGCAACTTCCTACAATATCGCTAAGTCGCTCGAACGGTATTTGGCCATTTCACCCGACTTCTCTTACACGCTCAATCTGAATGCACGGTCCATCCCGGGACTTGATCCCATCGAGCAATTTCTCTCAGTGGACAAGCGGGGACATTGTCAGTATTACTCCGCCGCTTTGGTGATGATGCTACGGAGCCAGGGAATCCCATCGCGTATCGTTGTGGGCTACAAGACTGATGAGTACAACGACTTGGCGCAACAGTATGTTGCCCGCCAAATGCACGCACACGCGTGGGTAGAGGCATTGATTGATCGTGATCAAATTGACCCGGCTCGTAACGTTTACGGACAAACCAAATCCGAACAATATTGGCTGCGTCTTGACCCAACACCGACATCCAGCCGTTCCACCAATCGAACCAGTCGCGTCACGCAGGTATTGGATGTGGCACAAAACGCGTGGGACGACTACGTGGTTGACATGGATCGGTCGCGACAACAATCGTCATTGATTGGTGGTGGTATCACTCCCATGACCAGTTCCTACGACCAATTTGTCTCGTGGCTCAGCACCACCATGAGAGCCATTCGAAACGGGACCCTGCTCTCGCAGAACGGCAAAAGCACAAACATGTTCTCATGGCCGGCTGCAGTCGTGGGCTTCATTCTGACGCTCTTTGCGGTCCTTTTGTTTCGAGTACCGTTGCCGAAATGGCTCCGCCAGAGAATCCAGACAAAGCGGGAACGCAGCATCATGCGTCCCTCAGTTGAATTTTATGCGCGAGTTTTAGACCAGCTTGTTCGTCTGGGCATCAAACGCGACGCCTCACAGACCCCCATTGAAGTATTAGCAGAATTCAATGCTCGGCCGTCGGATCCGGCAACAGCGCAACAAGCCGATTTTATCGACAAAAAGCTCCGTTTCCTCACCACACAGTTTTACGTCAACCGATTCGGCGGGGAATCAATCCGGTCACATTCCAGACGTTCTAACCTTGATTCAGTGACCGAGATTGTAGATGCTTCTGCCACACGGGATTCGATCGATCAGGCGTTGCGTGACCTGACTAAAAACATCGACGAATTGATCCACCAATCTTCACGCTCGAAATCTTAACCATGATTGTTACCATCGACGGACCTGCAGGTGCTGGAAAAAGCAGCATCGCGCGTCAACTTGCTCAACGTCTTGACTTCAATTTTCTTGACACCGGTGCGATGTACCGAGCGATCACGTTAGGAGCAATCCGGAAGCAGATTGACTTTGCAGACCAGGCGACTTTGATCACGTATGCACAGACGATTACGATCGAGTGGCAAGAGAACCGGATCATGCTTGACGGCACCGATGTGAGCGAAGAGATTCGTTCGCCGATCGTCACCGATTCGATTAAATATGTGGCGGGCATCAATGAGATTCGCGAAGTACTGTCGAGCCAGCAACGACAAATCGCGGAAAACCAGAACATCGTGACAGAGGGCCGTGATCAAGGGACCGACGTTTTTCCCCACGCGACGTGCAAAATTTTCCTAACTGCATCGCCAGCGGAGCGAGCCAAGCGTCGGCACAAACAACTCGCTGACATTGGACGCCCAATCCCGATCGAACAAATTCTTGAAACACAGAATCGACGAGATGCCGAAGATCGTGAACGCCGCCACGGGGCGCTACGACCAGCAGATGATGCTGTTAACATCAACAGCGATGGACTTACTCTTGAAGAAGTTGTTCAGATCATGCTGACGACTGTTCAAGAAAGAATCGCACAGCTGCAAATTCACAGCACAGGGTAGACTTCGAAACCCTAGCTGATACATCACTTTGTCCCCGCGCTCAGTCTTATTGCTTCCCAGTTCGGTTGTTTGCTGGCTGATAGAGGAATACTCCAAGATTTGACACTGACGAATCGATTCGACGGAGACAACCGAATATGCACACGCGTCACGTGGGCGGGCGTGTTTAGGCAATTCGGCGACCGAGGTCTTTGTGAGGCACAGGGAGTCCGAGTTACGCAAGTTTACGTGTTCGAGTTGACGCCGAGCACTAGATTGCGGACCCCCGAACAGAGTCACGAGACGGTGCTTCACTCGGCACCTCACCCCCAGCTGTATTGCTGCACAAACTGTCTCTTATACACATCTCCGAGCCCACGAGACCGAGGCTGAT
>CAJXTM010000720.1 GCA_913061385.1 uncultured Rhodopirellula sp.
AAGGAGTCGTCGGCAGCGTCAGATGTGTATAAGAGACAGCTCTCATCCAAAAGCGAGCTTGCTATTTTTGTTTCCGTTTGCCGGTAAAACAGATTTTGTTTCAGGGCGAGACGCACGGCGCGTACTAGCACTTCTACATCGGGTTGCCAGTCGTCCGTATCCGAGCTTGTGGTGGCAAGATTGCCGATCCTGTGCTGGATATCCTGCACTCGACTTTCCAATGTTGCCCGAACGGTGGGATCAATCGTTGTACCGTCTGGCGGCAGTCGCTTGAATTCCTCCGCCAATGTGTCTGGGCACAAAAGAATGAGAAGGCAGAATGCAATTAGATTGACAGGTCTCGTCACGTTTTAAATCTCGGTACACAGGCGAAATGAGTCGGTCCATGACGGGGAAACAGGCGGTGGAAAGACTGGGCTGATCAGTCCGGCAGCAGGCTTGAATTTGCTCGCGGAATTTTCCGCCCTATTCATGGTCGACAAGCGTTGGCTTTTGTGGAGGCGTTAGGGTGTGGCGATGCAGTTGATAACTGAATCGGTGGGTCACTGCTTCGATGTGGCATTTTTTCACGGCGGCAGGGAGGCCACGATTGCGTGCGGTTTACGACTGGAGGGCGAGCACACCTGCGGTGACGTCTGGCGCCATCAGGCTGTTAGGTTCCAGTTCTGGGTCTAGCAGCAAACCATATCCTTCAGGCATGTATTCAAGCATTGCGGCCCCATCGACGAGTATCCCATCAACGGACTCATCTTCCGAAAAAAGGTCAGCCATTCCATCTACGAAGGTCTTGGCGTTCTCTTCAGTAGTGAATGCTACCAAGACTTCCGCTTCTTCGAGTTCTGCAGTGAGTGCTCCGACGTTGTCATCGTCGTCCTCACCCGCCTTGGAAGTGCTGAGCAGAATGAATTCGCTCGCAAGGATCTTGCGGTGAATATCCGGCACGTTGCCGTTCGAAATAGCATCGTGGAGATTCGCGATTTGATCAGACATGGCAGTATGGGTATCAGGAGTCGAGGATGTTTAGGAGCGGTGGACCCGCTTCTGCTAGCAGGCGAGTATACCGTTAGAGTGAGGTCGTGTGACAGCAGGATCGTATCCAGCCCATTTCGAAACTGATCTACCACAGATGGCTAGATGTCATCAGTGAATGTCTCACTTTGGATTCTTGCAGTTTGGTGATCTCCGCTTTGTAGGCTCATTCTTGAAGGGCGTCTGATTGGGTGCATGTCGCTCGAGCCAAACCTGCAAAGCGGCGGCTTTTTGTGTTAGATTGTCGGTTTGAATGATTTGCATCAAAGGCCTCTTTCGAAGGGGTTGTTCGACTCAACTGGGGTCGTGTCGACGTTTGATAGGAACTGGCGGTAACCTCATTCTCCGCTGAATCGGTGAGTGCTGTTCAACTGTGATGATTTATCGTGTTTCAACTGTGGTACTTCGCAGTTGTTGCGGCTTGTCACTGAAGTTTTTTGGGGCGGCGGCAGTGTGCAATCTTGATATCGCTGGAAAATATGTTTCCACGATGTTGATTTGTGTTGGCTGGTGTTCTGAATAGATTTTAGGGGCAGTAGCGGGTGTATTTGGAATTGACTGGGTCGAATTAAATGCGTGGTGAAACGGACCAGACCGAAGACGATGAACAGACGCTTCTTACTCCCCTGCAGTTTCTGCCGGGTATGGGACCTGTTCGTGCCCAGCGTTTCGGCCGCTTGGGGCTTCGCAATGCACAGGATTTAATCTTTCTGTTTCCAAGAGATTATGAGTACCCCGCTCGTACTGCAACGGTGGATTCGCTGGAGGATGGCGAGCCAGCGGCGCTGGTTGGAAAAGTCATTGATGCTGAGTTTGTTTCGAGGCGACCGGGGCGATCCATGTTTGCTGCCCTGATTCAAAATGAATCGGGTGTTGTGCGAACACTTTTTTTTAATCAGCCGTTTCGTTCCGAACAGCTCGAAATCGATCAGAGGGTGCTGATTTCGGGTACCCCGAAGATGAACGGAATGAGGATGGAGTTTGTGCATCCAAAAGTCACACTCCTAGATGATGCAGAGGATGTGCCCGAGCCGAGGATACTTCCTGTCTATCCTCTATCTGATGGTGTCAAACAGTCAGAAGTCAGACGTATTGTTTCGGAAACGACGGAGCGACTGGCAGATGAATTGGTGGAAGTGATGCCAGACACTCTGCGGCATGCAGCGGCCAATGAGTTGCGAAAACGCGGTGTTAATCTGGAAGGTGATCTTGTCAAAATCGATGTGGCTTTGAAGTCCCTGCACCAACCAGAAACTCACGAGCATTTGCTTGCCGCCCGGATGCGTTTAGTATTTCAGGAACTGTTGGCCATGCAGTTGGCGTTGGCCATGAGACGCCGGAAATTAACAACTGACCTGCATTCACCACCACTTGCTGCAAGTGCGATGATCGATGCCAGAATCGTGAATCGTTTTCCGTTTGAGTTGACCGGTGATCAGAAAACAGTGATCGGGGAAATCAGTCGTGACATGGCACGCCAATTTCCCATGAATCGTTTGCTGCAAGGGGATGTTGGCAGTGGCAAGACGGTGGTTGCCGTTTACGCAATGATGCTTGCCGTCGCCAACGGACATCAGGCAGCTTTGATGGCACCCACGGAGGTGCTGGCAAGGCAGCACTATCAGACGCTCACTGAGATATTGGCAGAGAGTCGAGTAAGCGTGGGGCTGTTGTGCGGGTCACTTACACCCAGTGAGCGGCAGAATGTGGTCGAGTCGGCATCTGCAGGAACCACTGATCTGTTAGTGGGAACCCAGGCTTTGATTTATGGGGGGATCGATTTCAAGGCGCTTGGACTCTGTGTGATTGATGAGCAACACAAGTTCGGAGTCGCTCAGCGTGTTGCGCTGCGAAGCGGCGGTGTTGACCCCCATTATCTGGTGATGTCGGCGACACCGATTCCAAGATCAGTCGCAATGACTTTGTTCGGTGATGTTGAGTTGAGTACGCTCAGGGAAAAGCCACCGGGGCGGGGCAAAGTGAGTACTTACTTGGCTCACGATGGATGGAAAGATCGCTGGTGGAGTTTCGTGCGGGAGCGAATCGATGAGGGTCGGCAGGTGTTTGTCGTTGCACCACGTGTTTCGATTCCCACCAACGAGGGTGAAGCTGGTGAGGATGTGGCCTCCGTGGAGGCAGTATTTGAAGATCTCTGCAATGGTGCCTTGGCCGATTATCGTATCGGTTTGTTGCATGGACGCATGCGTCCCGAAGAAAAACAGTCCATCATGGATGCGTTTGCTGAAGGGCAAATTCAAGTTCTGGTCAGCACCACTGTGATCGAGGTTGGGATCAATGTCCCCAATGCGACAGTGATGACTATTCTTGGTGCGCAGCGTTTTGGTTTAGCCCAGTTGCATCAATTGCGTGGTCGCGTTGCACGCGGCAGCCATGAAGGACATGTTGGCGTTT
>CAJXTM010000721.1 GCA_913061385.1 uncultured Rhodopirellula sp.
CGAGATCAGCCTCGGTCTCGTGGGCTCGGAGATGTGTATAAGAGACAGGGTCGGCTGGCATCGTTGGAACCGTCGTGTCGATGAACCTTTGTAATTGTTGATCGACTTCGTTGATTGTTGGTTCATCAACAAAAGCAGTCAGCTGAACGTAACCATCTTGCTGGAACGATTCTCGCAAATGCTGCTGGTGACTGTGGGCCATGAGACAAGTTTTTTGGTTCGAGTTCTGAATCAGTCAAAACGTTCTACGCTTGGGCTGGATTTGCGTTGAAGGGTCGGGACGTTTTACACGAAATCATCGTGACTGGCATGCTTTCTCTCGTGGTTAGGTGATCAGGGATGCGAGCTTCTTGTTGAAGGGCATGCAGATACAAGGTTCTTGTACGTGCCTCATCTTTGCTGGCTTGCGTGAGCACGCAACTGGCTCATTAACGCTCTTGAAAAAACAGAGTCTTGAAGATGTGTGGACTCATTTTCTTTCCGGGACAGTCATGCGGACAGTTATCTCCGTTCATCAATGAAAAAAGCTAACTGCATGCATTGCAGTTAGCCTAACGTTTTCGGTGCGTTCTTGTATGGATCCGATTCGTCGAGCCCCTGAGTGAGCCAGAAATGGATTTGTCTGGGTGTCCTTTGTGGGCGGTAGGATCGAAAGACTGAATCGGGTCGTTAGAAGGGACTGCCGCCGAAAGGATCAGCCATGCCTTCACCACCACCTCCGCCACCGAACGGATCAGCGTTGCCGCCACCACCTCCGCCACCGAACGGATCGGCGTTGCCTCCGCCACCACCTCCGGCACCGAACGGATCAGCGTTGCCTCCGCCACCGAAGGGATCCTTCTTTTCCGCACCAAAGGGGTCTTGTCCACCTTGCTGCATCGGCTTTTCGCCGGCATCGATTGGTGTTGTTGGCGTGTTGACGGCTTTTTTCGGCTGTGTGTGGGCAACGAGAGTTGGCAGATTAGACGCTTCAGTTTTGATGCATTGGACATCACCACCGTTGCTGACAAGATACAGACGATCGGTCAGATTGTTGACGATGAAGTGTTCAGGGCGAATGTTGTTGAAGGTTGCGAGCTTTTGGCCCGTTTTTAAATCCAGTACCACCAATCCACCGCTCATTGTGGTTGCATAAATGCGGTCTGCGAGCACGCCAAGCAAGTGGCCAATGTTCGGCACTGACCCATTCCATGTTTGCAATCCATTCTCAACACTCAGCGAAAACAGATTACCGTAAGTCGAGCGTATGAGGACCTGGGCTTCGAATACGAGTGGACGATTATAGAACGGTTCAGCGAATGGCTGACTCCAAAGGACTTTGCCGGTTCGGGTTGCGTGGATCCCATAAACTTGGCCTGATTCAGATCCAAAGAAGAATCGGTTGTTCGATGCCGCAGCGATGCGCCCGCTGACGATTCCATCTGTGTCCAATCGAAACTGAACTGATGGCTCGCCTTGTAGTTCCATGACGTAGACATACCCCTTGCTTGTACCCCAAGCAGTTTTTGATGAATTGGGAGCTTTGGTCGGCATGGCAAGAGTGGTCCCGGAGACACGCTCGCGGAACGGAATCCGATCGGGGTCGTATAGCGAATAACCCTCAACGCCTCCGCCAATCAGTGGCACCACTGCAAAGTCGCCGGAGTTCAATGCACCAAATGCAGGAGCACCCTCTGTGCGTACTTCCCTGATTGTCTGGCCGTTGCTGGCGTCGATCTGGATCAGGTTGCCACCGTTGACAACGGTGACAAATTTTTCGTCGACGCCCAACTCGGAAAATGGCAGAGACGCTCGACCCACGAGGGACATCCAAACGGGCTCTCCCGTTTCTGCATTGCGGCATTCCAGCATTCCGTTACTGCCAATCGTGTACAGATTGACGCGTGGTGATGTGATCAACTGCATTTTAGCATCGACACCTCGCCTTTTCAGACGTCGTATCTCGTTGCTTGCCAAACGCTCCGCTTCCTTTCTTCCGATGGGGGCACCGTTGATACCGATTCGGTCCGTAGGAATCCGAGCCAGAATTACAGTTTCGGGCTCAGTCGCTCCCGCAGTTTTTGCTGCAGCGTCTTTTGCTGCTGGTGCTGCAGTTGCTGGGTCCGCTGGGGGTGCGGGTTTGGGAGCAACAATGAGAATGTATTCGTGGGGTGCGTTTTGATGAACGAAAAGCTGCTGATCGCGGATCGACTGGGCGCCCGCTGGAACATGAACTGGGCGTGCCCATGCCTGAGCAAGCCCTAGGCGGGACATTGCATCCGGGGTCATCAGTTCACCTGCTGAAGCGAGAGTGAAACTGCTGGTCAAAACGATCGTGAGGAAAACTACCAACAAACGGTTCATGACGAATCGCTTCCTTGGGAGGAGTGCGGTACCCGATGGGCGTCTAGAAAAGGGGACGAGCCCCGACCCTCTAGTCTAGACGACTATCTGCGTTTCAGCGAATCTTTGCTGAAACGCTTTTCAAACACGTGGTCGGGACGTTCCCGCTTTGGGAGCTATACCGGTTGATCCGGTATTTTTGCCGCAAATCACGCTCAAATCGGGGCCGTGTGGGATGCCGTGGAGCATGTTCAAATGAGGGACGTTGCTAACTCAGGCGGGATTGCGTGATAATTCCGACCGATTTCTTGCACTCGCCTCCTGCTCTTAATAGCTCCATGACCGAAAAAAATACTGCTGAAAAAAATGTTTTGATGCTCGTTGGTGACTTTGTTGAAGACTACGAGGCGATGGTGCCGTTCCAAATCCTGCTCTGCGCCGGGCATCATGTTGCGACCGTCTGCCCCGGGAAACATGCGGGAGACACTGTTGCCACTGCGATCCATGACTTTGAGGGTGATCAGACCTACAGTGAGAAACCGGGGCATCGTTTTGGAGTGACACATGACTTTAATGGCCTCGATCCCAGTCAGTACGATGCGCTGGTGATCCCCGGTGGTCGTGCTCCTGAGTACTTGCGACTGGATCCACAGGTCATTGAATTGGTTCAGCATTTTGGGAATGCGGGGAAGCCGATCGCTGCCATCTGTCATGGGCCGCAGATTCTGGCTGCGGCAGGGCTTTTGAAAGATCGTGCCTGCAGTTGCTATCCGGCCGTTGCACCCGAGGTTACTGCTGGTGGTGGTTCGTACATCGAGCCTGACGTAACCATGGATTCGGCGCACGTGGATGGCAATCTTGTCACTGCTCCAGCATGGCCCGCTCATCCCAAGTGGATGCGTGCTTTTCTTGATCTGCTGTCGGCGTGATCAAGCTCGGGACCGGTATCAACTGGGATGCCGGTATCAACTGGGATGCCGGTATCAACTGGGATGCCGGTATCAACTGGGATCACTGAACAGTCTTTGAAAACCCTGCCCCCTTGGAACACGAGTCTCATGCCAGGTTTACCTGAGATCCTCATTTTCGGTTGACAATCAACCAGTGTCAGCA
>CAJXTM010000722.1 GCA_913061385.1 uncultured Rhodopirellula sp.
ATACGATATCAGCCTCGGTCTCGTGGGCTCGGAGATGTGTATAAGAGACAGTAACGGACCCAAGCGGCTTTCCACGCTTCCGGACTACCTGACCTGTGGTACCAGCAGTTCCCGCCGCAGACACGACCCCTCCCGCCGCAGACACGGCCCCTCTCGCCGCAGTCGCGATCCCTCCCGCCGCAGTCGCGATCCCTCCCGCCGCAGACGCCATCTCCAAACGACGTGATTGATTACCGACGCGGTAGGAATCATAATTCCGATCTACAGAACTTCCGTCCCGGGGACGGAAGCAGCTCCTATGTCTCCATCTCACCGATAGCAACCAATGCCACAAACATCGATGTCTTTCCAGCAACCCAACTTAAAGTTCACCGGTCGGCTCCCGCTCGCCCTCATTGCCAGCATCATTTTGACCACGGCACCGGCGACCGCTGGTGAATACCTCAATGGTATCAAATGGAAAGAGCCTGCCGTCGTCACCCCCGGCGAAACCGACTCAGACCCGCCCTCAGATGCCATTGTTCTGTTTGGTGGAAAAAGTTTGAAGGACTGGAAAAATGGTGAGCGATGGGAAGTCAAAGATGGAGTGGCCTACTCGGGAAAAGGCAAAATCATATCCAATCAAGAATTTGGCGATTGTCAACTTCATCTTGAATGGACGGCGCCTGTACCAGTCAAAGGCAGTGGCCAAGGCCGCGGCAACAGTGGCATTTTCCTGATGGACCGCTATGAAATTCAGGTACTCGATTCCTATGACAACCTCACCTACTTTGATGGGCAAGCGGGTGCGATCTACAAACAAACTCCACCTGCCGCCAATGCAATGCGTCCTCCAGGACAATGGAACACCTACGACATTTTCTGGACAGCTCCACGTTTCGCTGACGATGGCAAACTACTGTCCCCTGCCTACATCACTGCGATTCACAACGGAGTATTGATCCTCAATCACTTTGAGCTCAAAGGAGATACGCCCTACAATCGAGCACCATCCTACAAGCAGCATCCGCCCGCCGGACCAATTTCAATTCAGGACCATGGAAACCCAGTTGGTTTTCGAAACATTTGGGTAAGAAATTTCAAACCTGCTGAAGGCGAACAGGTCCGCAAGCCATTCATTCGCGACGGCAAAAAAGAAACCCCCATCGAGGACTGATCAAACCGACAGTCACACAGCGAACGAAAATAGATGACTGGCCGGCTAATGCCGGCCAGTTTTTTTATGAGAGCAACTCGGCCGATAATTTATCACGGCAAGCACCGATCACTTGCCCCACCAGGTCATCCGCTTGCTGTCCACTCAAAGTCGCCTCGTGACTTTGCAGTTCAACACTCATCAGAACACGCTTACGATCCTTGCCATCTTTTTTGGCGTCCCGATACGTCTCGCGATACGTGACTCCGGCCAGTTCTGATCCAACAGCAGCACGTACGACATGCTCCATGTCGCTCCAACGCACTGATTCGGCAACCACAAAATTCAAGTCCCGCTGAATCGAGGGGAAGGAACTGACAGATTTTTGCTGGGGCACGAGCTGTGATTTATCGAGTAATTTTGGCAGGTCAAGCTCTGCCACCACCACAGGGCCAGAAATCTTCCACGCCTTCAGCGTCTTTTCGTCAACTGATCCCAGGTAGCCGACATCAGTGTCGCCCAGCCTTAACTGAACACACTGTCCCGGCACAAATCCAGCACGTTCCACCACTGAAACCTGCAACGACTGCTCTACCCCCAGACGCTGACACAACGTTTCAACAACGCCTTTGAATTCAAAAAAGTCACGTCCAGCAATGAGCCCCAACGAATACTGCTCTGCGGGTAATGCACTATCAGCATCGCTGGGCAGATAAATGTGAGCAATTTCGAACAGGTCAGCCGCCAAGCTGGCAGCCGCCCAGTTTTTCGCCCGCCCTTCGATCAAGCTCGGCAACAGTGTTCGACGCAGTCGTCGTGCCCCTTTCAGCATCGGCGTTTGACTTTGCAAGGCAGGCCGATCTGTCCACGGGCTCAAAGATTCGTCCAGTTTTTGAGTGACGATACTCGGTGTCATCGCTTCACTTAGGCCTGCCGCGGTCATCACGTGGCGAATTCGTTCCATTGCAGTGTCGAACTCTCGTTTCGAACTGGGAGCCACTGGTATGGGAGCATCCTCAGGAATTTTTTCGTAACCGTGAATACGTGCGACTTCCTCGATCAAGTCAGCCTCACGCGTCAAGTCATGCCGCCAAGTGGGTGGCACATATAGTTTTCCAGATGCCGATTCAAGTTCACCTGACTGGGCCTCACAACCGAGTGCAACGAGGATTCGCGTTACCTCCTCGGCATCGATCTTGATGCCGAGGATTCGTTCCAACTGACTTGCACGCAAGACAACAGGCTGACGCGGTTTTATGTCTGCTGCAGTATCGATGATCCCACTGACAACCTCACCACCCGCCAGATCAACGATCATTTCGCATACCCGTTGGCTCGCCCATTCGACACCGACAGGATCAACCTTGCGTTCGAATCGGTATGACGATGGGCTATGCAACTTCAATCGTCTTGCAGTGCGCCTGACCGATAGCGGTGTAAACACAGCAGACTCGATCACAAGATCGCGGGTCGCGTCACTGACTTCTGAGATCGCTCCTCCCATGACACCTGCCACCGCAGAGGCCTGACTCGCGTCAGCGATCACGCAAGTCGTCTCATCCAAGTCATACTGTCGATGATCAATGGCATCAATTTTTTCGTCTTTGCGGCCGGGTCTGACAATGATTTGGGATCCGTCGACCTTGGCATAGTCAAATGCGTGCAGAGGCTGACCGCACTCCATCAAGACGTAATTGGTCGCATCAACCACGTTGTTGATACTCTGATATTGTTCGATCGTTCCATCGAGTTTGCGTTTCCAAAAAACTGACTGCAATGCTTCGACTAGCCAGTCTGGACTGTTTCCAACCTTGACTCCTTGGATCACTCGAGCCGTGTACCGTGGGCAAGCTTCTTGGAATTGATTCTCGACTTTCAGCAGAGAATCAATTTGCGAATCAGAACAGTTCAGACTTGGCTTGGGTTTGCAAGTTGGCAGTCCGTACAGAACACCGACTTCACGGGCCACACCGACATGTCCTAAACAATCACCGCGATTACTCGTCACTTCGAGGTCGATCACAACGTCATCATTGATGTGATCGGTCCCCTCGTGATTCAGTCCGGACAGACTGAGCCGTTGAGCGAGTTCTTCGTGACTCATTGGCAGGTCAACGTACTTCGTCAGCCATTTCAGTGATACAAGCATGGAAAACGGGTTGATTGGTGGGAGAAATGACGAATTCAACCCACAATCTATCGAAATGAAGGAAAACGCAATAGCTCGGAACTCCCCGACAAAGAGAAAGACCTGTCTCTTATACACATCTGACGCTGCCGACGACTCCTTACGTGTAGA
>CAJXTM010000723.1 GCA_913061385.1 uncultured Rhodopirellula sp.
GAGATCAGCCTCGGTCTCGTGGGCTCGGAGATGTGTATAAGAGACAGCCGTAGAAGCATGTCGCGAACTCGCCGCTGACGGGTTCAAAGTGTTGTGCTACACCAGCGATTGCCCTGTGACCGCGAAGCGTCTTAAGGAGGTGGGAGCGGCCAGTGTCATGCCTGCGGGAAGTCCAATCGGTAGTGGTCAGGGTCTGTTGAACAAAAATAACTTGCGGATCATTCTCGAGTATCTGAAAGATGGCGACCCCGATTATCCTGTCATTGTTGATGCAGGCGTGGGAACAGCCAGTGACGTCAGCGAAGCTTTCGAGTTGGGTGCTGATGGCGTTTTGCTCAACACTGCGATCGCACATGCAAGAGATCCTGTTCGCATGGCACGGGCAATGAAGCACGCGACGCTTGCAGGTCGCGATGCCTTCCTCGCCGGTCGAATTCCAAAACGATTGTATGGAACCGCCAGTAGTCCAGCCGAAGGTGTGATCAGCACGCGACCTTACGGGGCCAGCAATACAGAGTGATGCCGTGGCAGTGTTCGCTGCCGAGTTAATTCTAGTTTCGGCTTGCATTCTGCCAAATTGAGAACACACGTTTCCATATTCAGGGCGAGATTTTCCTGCCTGATTGACGTGCCTCCAAAATTCCTGATTTGATCAGTCGCTGAATTTATCAATGGCTACGCACGACATGTTTGATCGATTCAGATGTTGGGTGTCTGGTCATGATGGTGTCGAAGTCGTTGCTGCATTTTTGTGAATCGCTTAATTCCCAGAATGCCGATGGCGACGCCGGTTCCTCCTAACAACCAGCCAGTTGTGTGCAGTCCGTACGAGAGCGGAAAGAATTTGATCAGGGTCACTCCGGTCGCCGTGAACATCAGTGCGGTGCGTCCATCTGCCAGTAAAGTTCTTTCGTTGGCAAGATCTGTGCGCATCATGCCAAGGCTTGCTGTGCGTTTTTGATCTTTTTACTCATCCCCAAAGTCTAGCGTTTTGCATTGATTTTCATTCAGGTATGAATGAGATGTTTTGCCTAATCTGCAATTCATCAATCACTTTGAGCAAAGTAGCGATGTCAAGACACACGCAGCAGGGTATCAATTGCATGTGTATTGAATGCTAGAGCGAGTTCCTTTGCCATTGCTTGAGATGTACATCGTTGGCTTGGTGGGTAGAACGCAGAGACTCCGTAATTTTTCAGGCTGAACTATCGCACTTGGTGGCCCGCGTTCGGTTAAAATTTTCCTTCATTCGATCCCATTCCTGAGCAGAGCGGCCCGAAATTGATGAAGTATGTGATTTTACCCGCCGGTTTGCTTGCGGCGATTAGCGTCGGTCTTGCGATATTGTTTTTTGGGCATTCCAGTGAAATCGCGCTGACGGCTGCGGTGGTTGTGTTGTGCGCAATATGGTGGATTTTTGAGCCGATCCCCATTCCTGCTACGTCTTTGATTCCGCTTGCCGTTTTTCCACTTGGCGGCGTGTTGACGCCCGCGGAGCTTGGGTCTTGTGTTGGTCATCCCTTGGTGCTGCTGATGATGGGTGGCTTCATGTTGTCGATGGCGATGGAGCAAAGCGGCACCCATCGGCGGTTGGCATTGAATATGGTCGGGTTCTTTGGCGGTGGCGCCAGTAGTCGACGGCTTGTGTTTGGTTTCATGGCGGCTTCTGCATTTTTGAGCATGTGGATCTCCAACGCAGCAACCGTCCTGATGCTTTTGCCAATTGTCGCCGCCGTGGTCGAGAAAAGTACTGATCGCAATCTTAAAGTCGCATTGCTGCTGGGAATTGCCTATTCAGCAAGCGTGGGTGGAATCGTCACCCCGATCGGCACGCCACCAAATCTGGTGTTCATGTCGGTATATAGTGAGACCTTTGGTCAGGAACCATCTTTCACAGAATGGATGATGTGGGCCGCGCCGATTGCGGCGATCATGTTGCCGCTGATCGGTTTTTGGCTTACGCGAGGACTGAAATCGGACACAATTCTGGAAATGCCAACGGTCGGTCGTTGGCGGTATGAAGAAGCCGCCACTCTGATTGTCTTTGCAATCACGGCTCTGCTCTGGATTACCCGTAAAGAACCCTATGGTGGCTGGTCCCTGTGGGTGCCAGGGGCGAGTGATGCCTCTGTTGCCATGTTGGCCGTCGTTGTCATGCATGTGATCCCTAATGGCAAAGGTAAGACGTTGCTGACATGGGAGAGTGCTGTCAAGATTCCGTGGGGGGTTCTGCTGTTGTTCGCGGGAGGCATCGCTATTGCCAAAGCGTGCATCGAATCCGGATTGAGCCAGCAATTAGGGGAAGCACTCAGTGGTATTTCGGCTTTGCCATTGGTTCTGATGATTGGGGTCGTTTGTTTGGCCGTCACTTTTCTAACAGAGGTAACGAGCAATACAGCGACAGCGACGCTGCTGTTGCCAATCCTTGCAGCTACAGCGGTCGTGACAGCGATTGATCCCCGGTTGATCATGATCCCTGCCACTATCAGCGCAAGTTTTGCATTCATGTTACCGGTCGCTACCCCACCCAATGCGATTGTCTTTGGTAATGGTGTGTTGACGGTCAGGGATATGATGCAACAGGGCCTCGTGCTGAATCTGTTGGGCGTCGTCGTTGTGACTTTGGCCTGTTGGCTTTTCTTTGGTTGATTCCATCATGGGGAAATAAATTTTGATTTATCCTTCTGCAACCGTTGCCTGCTTTGACCCCACCTGCGGACGCTTACCCCGTCGTGAGCTAGATCACGATCGACTACACCAGTTCTTGCAGAAGCTCAATGCTGCGGGTGCCGAGTCCGTCTTGATTGCCGCTTCCACGGGGCATGGGCATTTACGTACAGTCGATGAATTGAGAGAGTTTTTCGAGGTTGCCGCAAAGGTTGCCCCAGCTGCACTTCAACGCATGGGATTACTGCGTCCAGAGGATGGGGTTGAAATCAATGTCGAGCTCCTGCAGTTACTAAAGCAGCTTGAGTATGCGGTGGTATTCCTGCGTCCAGGATCAAATCTTGGGTCCGCTTGTTCGGATCGTGACATGGTTGAAAACCTTCAGCCTCTCGTGAAACGTGCCAGTGAGTTGCAGTTGCCCATTGGTCTGTATTCAATTTCGGACGTCAGTGGTGTGCCGCTAACCGCGCAGGTTACCCAGCAATTGGTGGATGGCCCCGGTGGTGATTCGATCGTAGCCGTCAAGGTCACGGAAGCATCTTACGAAGACAGTACGCAGACATTTTTAGAGCGGCCAGGATTGAGCCATTTGAGAATTGTGCAGGGCTGGGATCCTCATCTCGCGAGAGCTCTGCAGGACGGAGCCAAGGCCGGCAATCAACGGTGTGGTATCACCAGCGGGCCAATGTCGTTTGCCATCTATCAGTATCTGTCTCTTATACACATCTCCGAGCCCACGAGACCGAGGCTGATCTC
>CAJXTM010000724.1 GCA_913061385.1 uncultured Rhodopirellula sp.
AGATCAGCCTCGGTCTCGTGGGCTCGGAGATGTGTATAAGAGACAGTTGCAAGATCGCCCTGACATGGTGAATTCCCGCGACACTTACGTCGCGATGCGGGGAATGCAACTCAGCCGCTGCCTGCCAGCGGACTCCCCGGTGCTTGCCCCTGTCGGTGCGATCCTCAGCGGAAGACGAAATAATCCACCAGACACCAAAACTGGAATCCGCTCCCTCGCTGTTTACTCTCCACTTCACTACCAGGAACTCCCTGAACTGGTGATGGACTACGTCTGCTCTCTGACAGGAAAAAGCCCCAGCACCACGGGTGCCGGTAGCGAAGGGGCACTCACCAAAGGACCGTTCAATGCCTTGCTGCCATCGATTGATCTGAACGCGATTGTGACCTCGATGATCCTGACTGAACTGGGTGGATTCAGTACACCAGCAGGTCACATCGGCCCCCGCTTTGAGGTGGGACACGATATCTCGCTGCTGATTCCAGAAGTTTGGTGCCGCATGGGACCAGAAGAAAGAGATCCCAAAAAATTAATCGAAGCTGGCATGCTGGAACGCATCAACGACTTCGAATTCGAAGGTAACCAAATTCCCGCCAGCCGTCTCGGGTACCGGATCACACGAAAATTTGTCCGCCAGTATCTGGGGCGTGTCTTCGACAATCCGTCCAAGGTTTTCACGGAAGACATTCTAAAACCGGAACTACAGGACCCCACGTCGTTCGCCGATGGAATCCTCCACATCGCCGAAGCTCAAAAGCGAGTCGCCGCGCACTATATGGAGGATGGTGGATACGAGAATGCGTGTCCGCCACTTAAAGCGATCCTCAACATCATGGCGTACGGCCAACACGAGGGAAAGCAGATCACCGACCCCGAGATAAGAGTTCTTTTCTCGCGGGAAGAATTACTTAACAGTGAGTGGTACCAGCGTCGGTTGGTCGCCAAACAGCTGCGAGATATTGCACATTGGAAAACCATGGAACAAAAAGTTCGCAACTATCTGGATGACCCAACTGAACAGGACATCGTTCGTGATTTAAAACTCGAAGAACGCCTTGCCTACGTTCAGGAACAACTGACAGCCAGCCAATCACCCGATTATCAGGAATCATTGGTCGGCACGCTGGGTGTCGATCCCATGCAATCAGCTGTTGGTGAATAGTCGCTGACGCATTGGCACCAGCTAATTTCTTTCGAATCAATGATGATCCGAAGAATGGAATACTCCGGATGGAATACTCCGGATTGGTAATCCTGAAATCAATCGCTGGCTGCAAGGCAAAGCGAATCAACCATTATCGATCCCACCCTTTCGAAAACCGGGCATTTCGCAACAACTGGCGACTCGGTCGATCACCACCTGCCAAACCGGATGAAAGACGTCTTCTACCGCAGACGTTTCGCTGATGGGACGCACCAGCTCGAAGTGGGAAAGGTCCACCTTTACCAAGTCTTTGGTCGCAGCCATTGCAGCGCTTTCGGCTGCAACAATTCCGTCCCCACGCCCGCGGATAAGTTCATCGAAGCCGCTAAGCAGTGGTTCAATACGTGGACGGATCAACCGTAAGAAACCATCGCGACGTTCAAGTTGACGAAATGTCTGCTGAATCTTTTCCACGGTCAGTGCATCAACAGGACTGCCGATGCCAATCACTGCCGTGTATCGAACATCAGGACGATTGTCTCTTGCATTTAGCGAATCGAGAAATGCTGATCCGGGTGCGATATCCCTCAACTCAGGACTCGAGGGTGCGTGCAGGATCAGATCACTCACGTCTGCGACTCCGAACTCACCCTTTGCAAATAAATTCATCAACGGTGGCAAAGTAGCCCACGCCGAGCCTCGATGCGGCGTACCAATTGTGATCAGGCCTGTGATGGCGTCATTTTCCAATGCAGAATTGTTGGTCCATTCGCGGGCAATCAAGCCTCCCATCGAATGCCCCACAAGCACTAATGAATGCTCACGTGTTGAGGATGCCAGATGTGATCCAACCACGTCCGATAGATCCCGAGCGATTGCAGCAATTGACCGATGTGACCCGTAAGCAGCCGCTGCTGTTTGGTACCCACAGGAACGAAGCTCTTCTCGTAATCCATCAAATGCTTCATGCGTGCCATTGACTCCGTGCAGGAACAACACCAAAGGTCGTCCCTCACCACTCTCTAACCAATTTTTATCGTGATGAATCGTGACCTCACGCACCTTTTGCGGACGACGTGGTAACTGCAGCAATGAAGGATCACAGCGTATCAACAAGCCTGGCGACTGGTTCCCGTCACGCGTCACGGAAAAATTCAAGCGGTTACCAGCCGCCAGATTAATCGCCAATAACGAAAGCGCAACGGCTGGTGAATCCAGCTGAATTTCCCCCACAGGCAACAGCTCCGCGACAGAGGCTTGATCAAGCTGCAATGCTTTCGCAACAGAAGCGGAAACATGCTTCCAGCCGATCCGCCCATCAGTTGCCGGAATGATCAATTCAACCATGATAAAATCCGAAATTCATTGTTTCGAAAGCGTTAAAAAAGGTGCGTAAATTCTTTCAACTACAAAGTGATTCAAAGCAGCACGATGAAGTGCGTCAACCAACAGCCTGATCTGATATTCATCCAATGTAGCGGGTGCTGATCAATTCCCCCAACCAATCCCGTTCGCCTGTGAAACACCATTTCGGTGTCGGCATCGAGCACTCAAAGCTGGAACACGTGAATCGGCTGTGAATGAACACGCCTAAACACGTCAGGTTACCAACCTCGAAACAGAAGGCACAAAACCCATGCATTGGGGTCGAAACCACTGATTTTGCGTGATTCCGAGGCCTCAATTCCCTCTGAAGGTGAGATTCGACGATTCCCAAATATCGACGTTGATCTATAATATCAATGCTGGGTCGGAATCCGATCCACGTGCCTGTCATGACAGGTCCCGCCATCAGCCCCTTCAACTTAAAGAGTGTTTTCGAGTCGATGTCATTTCGTCTTGCATCTTTCTGCTTCGTGCTCTGTCTCTCATTCAAGGCAGTGGCTTCACCACCATTACCGAAGCAGGCAACTGGCTTTCTTCGGGACCATTGCGTTGACTGTCATGACGGATCGGATGGAGAGGGCGGTTTTGATCTGAATACACTGCAAGACAACCTTAAGAATCCTGCAACTCTGGCTCAGTGGTCACGGATCATCGACCGAGTTGCTAATGACGAGATGCCCCCGACCGAATCAGCCCGCCCCACGCCTGTTGCAGCAAAATCATTCGTTCAAGGCACAACAGACTGGATCACGGATTTCCAAAAAGAGACGTTCGCCAAATTTGGACGTGTCCGTTCTCGACGGCTTACCAATCTTCAACTGGAGCGGACACTACACGATCTGTTGGCCATCGATCTGCCGCTTGCAACTCAACTTACGGACGAGTTACGGT
>CAJXTM010000725.1 GCA_913061385.1 uncultured Rhodopirellula sp.
TCACTCAGGTGTTCTCAGTATGCAAATCTCCGCGACGCCGGCCTCGGGGATGCCGGCCTCGGGGATGCAAGTGTAGGTTTGCAGTTTCGTTACAAAAACAGTCGACTGTCTTACTCGCCGGCGGTTGTGGTGTCGGGACCGCATTTTTATCCTTGCAGGGCTGATTGCTAAGTCGACGCACAATCTTAGATGATCTCAAAGCCTCCGTAATCTTCAACGTAAGAAAATATTGAATCATGAAATACGCCATTTGCAATGAAACTTTCGGTGACTGGCCTCTCGACCGTGCCTTGGCCTACGCTCGGGAAGCGGGCTATACCGGTTGGGAAGTTGCGCCGTTCATGCTGACTGATGATCTCAGTTCGTTTGGCACCGACAAACGAGTCGCTTATCGAAAGCAGGTTGAGGCTGAAGGATTTGAGATTACTGGGCTCCATTGGCTACTTGCCAAGACGCAAGGCTTGCACTTAACGACGTTAGATAGTGAGACGCGTGCGAGAACCACCGAGTACCTCAAGGACTTGGCGCGACTGTGCAGTGACCTCGGGGGCAAGGTAATGGTGCTTGGATCGCCGCAGCAACGAAACGTGCCTGATGATCAGTCGATGCAGTCAGCGATGGAAAATGCTGCTGAGGTGATTCGAGCCGTCGTTCCAGTGCTGGAAGAAACCCAGGTTCAGATTGCCTTGGAGCCGCTCGGGCATGAAGAAGGGAACTTTCTTCTCACTGCTGCGAAAGGCCGCGAACTGCAAAGCATGATCGGTAGCGAGCAAGTGAAGCTGCACCTTGATGTCAAAGCAATGAGTGATGAGGAAACGCCAATCGCTCAGATCATCAGGGACAATGCTGACGCCATGATCCACTTTCATGCCAACGATCCGAACCGACAAGGGCCGGGGATGGGTGATGTCGATTTCGTGCCGATCTTTCAAACGCTGCAGGACATCGGTTATGACGATTGGGTCAGTGTCGAAGTGTTCGATTATGAGCCCGGAGTCGAAACCCTAGTAACTCAGAGTATGCAAAACATGGTCAAAGCTCGAGACGCATGCACGTGAAGAGAGAGGGCTACTATGCGGAGTTTCCTGCCGGTCCTTCGCAATACATCTTCAGTCGATTCAATTCGTCCTGAAGTGCTTGGCAATTTGATTTGCGCATCAGCAAACCCATTGCCGGGATCAGGATGCGAAAGATGCCTTTTCCATGGACTGTTGATGTTTGCGTGACGCGAGTTACCTGATCGACCTGTTCGAATATGTAATCCGCGGTCAGGCTGAAGGCATCTCCCTCCATTTGTATGCCACTTGCGGTTGGCGGTTCATAGCGTGTCACAACACCTTCGAATCTCATTTTGCGTCCATGTTCCGAGGTCACTGTTCGGAATGTTGAACCGATGCCCTCGGGTGTGACTTTGAGAATTTCCTCTTCTACGACAATGTTGCTCCATTGCGCCACATGATCGTTGGTGAGATCAAATACCGTTTGGATGGGGCGTTCGATCAGGACACTTGCTTTCATCGCCATGAATCACGGTCTCGGAGGAGGTGGTTGGACGGTGTCGCTGATATTTGCTGATTGTCGCCGATTTTACTGATGCCATCTTCGCGAGGCGATTCTGTCAGTACGAAAACAGCCCATGCGTTGTCGCGAATGGGCTGCTGCCGATGGTTTGCGATCGAAGACTGCAGATCAACGCTGCGTTGATTCGCTGGGCTGTGTGGCAATTTTGCTTGCTGGGCGTAGTACGAATACCTTGGGGTCATCCACGACAAACGCTGTGCTCCAACGTTTGCCATCATTAGCACTGCATACGTTGTAGAAGAATGTTCGAAATCGCTCGGCCCGATAATCGTAGGGGAATTGGCTCGTGATGTAATCATCTTCAGTCAATTCATCTACGCCTGACGAGGCGTAGTAATGAACCATGCCATCAGGCGTCACGCTCATTCCGAGCGTCCACCAGCCTGTGCTGGTGATTTGGGGACCGGTGAAATCTTTCCCACGCCGGTTTCCGCGGATCCGAATCGTGGCGTAGTCGCTCTCTTTTTTGGATTGGTTCTTGTTCTCGAATTCAATGAACATACCGGGCCAATAGATCTCGTTCCCCATTTCTCGGGTGGTACGCTTGAAAAATCCAATGCCAGATTCTTTATCGACCATCGCGGTTGTCTCTAACGCGAGGCGAAAACCAAAGTGTGGTCCGGTGCGATTTTCCCACTCTGAGACGGGTGGAAGAAAGACACGCGTAGTCACGCTCGGAACTTCCGAGACCTTTAGCTTTCGACGCAACCGGTATTGCACATTGGCGACGAAATCATCTTGTCCCATCTTGCCAGAAGGCTTGTTTGGGATGCCGGTGAATTTTGATTGCAGTAGCATCGATCCTGAGCTGTCTGGGAGACCGCCTGCGGGGGTGGAAACGCGTTTCACTATATCGGGATGACCCCGTTTGATGCCCTCGTACCACCTGCCGTTGGTGGTTCTTCCCATGGGCCCCCGTTGGTTTTCATCGATGTCTTCGGTGCTTTTTGGATTTCGCGGGATGTAGTTCCAATCCGGATCCTCAAAGTCATCTGCTACGCCAACGATTTCGGATCCTGTTCCAGGAACGACGGGGCGTTGCGCAAGCAGATCTGGCGTCTGCCCGCTTCCGGCTGCAGTCATCGCTACCACAGCAAGGATTTTTCTTAACGATAATTGCATGTTCGGATCTCTTTTTGCTGAACTTTGACAGTGCACAAAATCACTGCGTGGAAGATCACGAACTTGCGATCAAACGCGTGCGTCCTCCGCCCTCCATTCCGGATGATCGGCAGAATCGTTTTATCTTCTCCAGCCAAATCACGTTTTGCAGGTAGGCTGGTGGACGCTCAGACGCAAAATGCACGGTGTCAGCGGTATTTGTTTTGTCTGAGAGTGTTTAAATTTGTTTCGGCTGCGGGGTTGAGATTTCCAAGGAGGCGGATGGTTTGCGGGGCAACGGGCAGGTCAGCGTTTTGGATCAGGAGCGGGAGGTGGGTGCGGTTCACGGTATTACGCTGCGACATAGGCAGTTGCGGTCATTTTTGAGTAGGCCCCGGTAATTCAACTGGGTCATTGAACAGCAGAGATTGTTCTCGTTTCTGCTAAACCCGTGGGATGCTCCGCGTTTCATGGCGGTTAGGGAAGCACGGGGCAGGTGCGGCTTGGTGGCCTGAAACCCATTCTGCCATGGTTTTTTGAGCGGGATGGCTAATACATCGTGTACCGTTTGGTGGTGAAACTCGATCGAGGTGTTGACTCAGCTTGGTCGGGGTGTTGTGATTTGCTTCGGGCGTAGAACATCGCCACACGAAATCGATGTCGCTCTATCACTGAATACGACGCAATGAGAGGTCGCTGTGCCTGTCTCTTATACACATCTGACGCTGCCGACGAC
>CAJXTM010000726.1 GCA_913061385.1 uncultured Rhodopirellula sp.
ATCTACACGTAAGGAGTCGTCGGCAGCGTCAGATGTGTATAAGAGACAGCGTTAGTAGCGACCCCGAATTCCCACAGCAAACCTTCACAATACGATCGGACCGCCAGTCCGCAGCAAAATGGCATCTGCCCGCTTAACAGTGGCATTGCCATTTTGCCCTCACAACAGGTGTTACCGCCGGTCACCCCACAAATCACGATCCGCGAGTTGCAACGAATGGTATTTTATACTCGTAGTTTACTTTGACCCGGCTCAATCCGTGAATCAGGACTTTCACATGAACTGCAGTTACCACGACGCCTCCAAAATGATCGACCATGCGTTGCTAATGCCAACGCTCACTAGCGAGGTACTCGAGAATGGTTGTCGCATGGCTGCCGCCTACGACGTCGCTAGCGTTTGCATCATGCCGTATTACGTGGCTCGCTGCGCCGAACTATTAAAGGATTCCAGCGTCCTGCCGAGCACGGTGATTGGTTTTCCCCATGGAGGCCAAGCCACCAGCACGAAAATCGCCGAGTCTGAGCAAGCGATTGCTGATGGAGCAATCGAACTCGACATGGTGATCAATATTTCTGCGGCCTTGAGTGGCCGGTGGCAATACGTCGCCAATGAAATCAAGTCCATTGTTACGCTCGCTCACGGCCATCAATGTAAAGTAAAAGTAATATTTGAGAACTGCTATTTGGATGACCAGCAGAAGCAGCAGTTGTCTGAGATTTCTTGTGAACTTGGTGCAGACTGGATCAAAACATCAACTGGATTCGGAACATCGGGTGCAACCATGGACGATCTAGAGTTGATGCTTGCCCACCGCACACTTCCCACCCAAGTGAAAGCAGCTGGCGGAGTTCGTGATTTAGAGACTCTGTTGAAAGTACGTGACATGGGAGTCTCACGAGTCGGCGCGAGTGCAACCGCAGCAATTCTGGATCCCGCACGAGAGCAACTCGGCCTCGCACCCGTCGACTACCGAAGTGGTTCCGACGGAAATGGCTATTAGGCCAATGACAACCTGCGTCGCGGGGCCACCTGCATGTGCTCCACTGATCGCTCCGGCGTGACTGCCACACCCGACCATTGATATGAAACGTGGTAAGCTACACGTCTCACCGTAGTAAACTGCTTCCCTGAAACAACTCCGGTTCCCGCGCGACCGCTGATAGAACGGCAGTCCGCTACCAGACTCCCCTCCGTTCCTCAGGCCCCTCAATGCCAGCCCGCCTCGCTTTTGCCGTGTTCTTTTGCCTTTCGGTCCACTGCAGTGTTGACGCAGGTGATTCATGGCCGCAATTCAGGGGTCCTGACGGCAATGGGATTGCAAAAGACCAGACGATTCCAACTGAATTCGGCGAGTCGGACGGTGTGACCTGGAAAACGGATTTACCCGGCCTGGCTTGGTCTTCACCTGTCATCGCAGATGGCACCATCTGGGTCACGACAGCGATTGAACGTGTACCGACCAAGGAAGAGCGACTGGACTTGCTCAAGAAAAACGGTATCGAGGAACGCAAATTCAAACAACTGTCCATCGCCAAATCAATCGAGCTGAAACTGATTGCGATCAGCCTGAAAAGCGGTTCGGTACAAAAGACAATCGATCTCACAGCGATTGATTCACCGGATGCAATTCATTCATTGAACAGCTACGCTTCTCCCACGCCTGTCATCGATGCGCAACACATTTACTGCCACTTCGGCACCTATGGAACATTTTGCGTTGACCTTACCAGCGGTGAACTTGTTTGGCAGCGCAGATTGCCACTGGTTCACTCAGTGGGTCCCGGTAGCTCACCGTTTCTTCTGAAGAACATGCTTGTACTCATCCAAGACGGTGTAGAGCGGCAGTATGTCACAGCATTGAACAAAGCCACGGGAGAAACACTTTGGGAAGTAGATCGTCCAGAAATGGACGCACCCACAGGCGATCAGAAAAAAGCTTACAGCACACCGATTGCCATCACGGACAAGACTGGTCGAGAACAGCTGATTTGCATGGCATCTCAGTGGATGGTTGCTTACTCACCTGAAACAGGCAAGGAACTTTGGAAGGTTTATCATGGCAAAGGTTTCTCCGTCGTTCCACGGCCTGTATTCGCTGATGACATCGTTTATTTTTCAACGGGCTTTGGTAAGCCGGAATTATGGGCTGTCAAAGTCGATGGCAGCGGTGATGTGACTGACACACATGTCGCGTGGACAGTGAAGCAGGGTATCCCGGCCAAGCCATCACCATTGATCCACGATGGTTTGATTTATGTGGTGTCCGACAATGGGGTGGCAAGTAGCTTTGACGCCAAGACGGGTGACCCGATCTGGAAAGAACGCATTGGAGGGGCTTACTCCGCATCACCGATTTTGGCAGGAAACAACCTGTATTTCGGTTCGCACGAAGGCAAGGTCACCGTGATTCATCCAGGACGCGAGCCAAAAATCGTGGCAGAAAATCAACTGGACGGAAAGATCATGGCATCGCCTGCCATCGTCGACAATTCAATCATCCTGCGAACAGACAAAGCAATCTACCGCATCGATTGAACTGCGACCCGCGGTGTAACATCGACAGTGCATTGCCGCACACAACAAATCACTCAGATGGTCAGGTATATCTCGACCATGTTACCCCCGCGTTGAGCACAACGATGAGGTCGTATCCACACAGATCTGTACTCGGTTCACCGCACGACCCGATGCGTGGGAGTTGGGCGACCGGGACGCAGTGCATGAGCGGTCACCGAACCGATGTCCAGTTTCAGTTCGTCGCCGAGAAATGTAAGTGCTTGCCTGCAACTCATTTCCAATTCGTCTGGATCCATCGCGACACGGGCGTTGACGATTACTTGCAAGCTACCTGAAACTTGGCGTCCGGCAGCTAACCCGACATCGACGCCAGAATCATTGCTGACGACATTGGCAACGGATTGCGTGTCCCCGCCTAGGGCAGAAACCTTGAGGTGTGCGATTTGCCCACCGCGGACCTCTACCACGTCTTTGGCGATGTCACCTACAAGTTTTTGTGTCACTCCATCCAAATCGACGAGCGACTCACCTGCCATGATCGAGGCGGTGAGATTTACCCAGCCCAATTCAGCCTCTCCGTCGGCGTAGGTATCATAGTCGATGTCAAGCAACCGTCTTCTTGTTGAAGACGGGCTGTTAATCCGAGCCATCACCGCTTCCACTCCCTCGCCTGACTTGGGACTCACAGGGATAACGGGAACATCCTCAGCGATCGCCTGCAAACGCTCACCCAACCCGGTCACCTCACTCTCGCTGAGCTGATCGAGGCGTCCGATCATCAAATAGTCTGCTTCTTCCAATTGTTTTCGGAAAATGTACTCGGCTTGCGGCGAGAACCCACTTTTACCATTCTCGGCTTTAGCAGCAAGAATACGTTTGCCGTGGGACGGTTTTAGC
>CAJXTM010000727.1 GCA_913061385.1 uncultured Rhodopirellula sp.
TCTACACGTAAGGAGTCGTCGGCAGCGTCAGATGTGTATAAGAGACAGACATTGGATTGGTCCTGACCATTACTTGGGGTGCAAGTTGTTTTCAATGTTGGAATTCCTGCTCCCCCCGCTGTTGTGAAGTCCTGTTGTGTGAAAGGTTGCAGAGGCATGCCAGGCCCCTCCCACTGCAGTTCGCAGCGTCCGCTCTTGTTGATCCATGCTCTTTTTCCATAAACCAATTCAAATTCATGGGGGCCGGCCTGAAGATCCTGGAGATAGCGACGCTTGCTTGGATTTGGCATGAAGCCGTTGTCGCCCACTAACTCACCATCAATCCGCAGTTGACTGTTGCCAGCTGCCGTCAATTCGAACACATAGAATCCAGTCGTGGGAACTTGCAGAGTACCGGTGTACCGCACGGCGTATTGAGACCGCTTTTTGTCCCACATCTCACGTGGTGGTAGCACGACCGTAGGAAGAATTCCCGAACGCACAAAACCTTGTTGCTTGTTCTCGTCCCAACCGTCACTGCTTTTCAGACTGTTTAACTCCGGAATCGTGTTGAGGTCAGATGCGCCGTTAAGTTTGAACAGTTCGTAAGTCAGGCCCGCACGTGAGTTGGTCACGTCAGGCTCATTGGTTGCGACTCGGTCTGGTGTCTTCTTACTGCTACTTACGATTGCAATGTCGCGAGTGGTTTTCTGATCGAAAATGTCGATCAGGGTAAGACGCACGCGCTGTACCTTTTTACCAGCAGCCGAGATGATTCTGATCTGTTGGTGAGGGACCATTTCCGTGATTTCGTTGATAACCCGTGAGTCATCGTCGAGCAGTTCGATGTGGTAACCGAGTTGGGGAACTGCTGAGTCAGGTATGGACCAGCGAACTGAAACGTGGTCGCCCAGTGTTTGAGCTTGCAGGTTGTCGATCGAGGATGCACCCAGTGTAGGTTGGCTTGGTTGTTTGACGGTCCACGAGGTGGTTCCTGCAGGATCTGCTTTGTGGTTGACTGGTTCTTCGTAGTGAAATATCGAATCCTTCTCGAGGACTGAAAAGCGGGCGTTGTATTTGTTGTCCATCGTGATCGTGTCAACGCTATGCCATTTCCGTTCCAAGCGGCAATAAAATCGTCGGATGTCGATCGCGCGGTCAGCACCTTTGGCGAGTTCTTCGACAAAGGTTGACCAACCTGAATAGCCGGTCACCGGTGCGGGGATTCGCATGACGGCACTCAGGTGCCATTTGCCCGTTTGTTGGTCCTTGATCCACCAACCTTCATAACGATACGAGGCATTCTCATCGGCAGGCTTCCAAACACGTTTGCACATGGTGAACCAGACCCCCCGCCGCAGAAACGGTTTTTCGCCGCCCACCGCTGCCGCCGAACCCTCTCCGCCCGCACCGGACGCACGGGTGTATTTTCCTGTATAGACCGGTCGAGGACGATCGCCGTTGTAGGCATCATCACCCCAGTACGTCCAAGGCGTTCCATGTTTCTGATTTTCGGGACCCCCTGTTTTGCCAGGACCACGTGTGAATACGCCTCCATAGAAAGCACCACCAACCGGAAAGAATTTCCCATTCCAAAACGAGAAGTAGGTGCCTGAGGGCATGAACGGGAAACGCACGTCAAACATGAAGAATTCAGCTCCCTCTTTGACGTTGGCGTGGTAGTACGAACCCCCAGCTTGAGGAACCAGTAGGACTGTCAGGGCAATCGCTGGTAACCAGCACTTGAGGATTCGTTGCATCCGGGTGTTTCTCTGTTGGCTTGGGACATGAAATGATGGCAGCTTGTTTCACATTTCGACGTTCATCTTACCTGCCGGTGAAGATCCATAATGCCGATCGTTGCCGATAGATTATTTTCCAGACAGGATTTCCAACGTAACGGATCTCGGGAGTTCATGGTCTGTATGGATTTCGCGTATCGTGGTCAGATGGAATTATCTCTTTTGGGGGAAGTAAGCGTGACCGGGAAGTTGAGCCCCGGACTCGCTCGTGGTTTGGGAGCCTGACTCGCTCGTGCTTTGGGAGCCTGACTCGCTCGTGCTTTAGAGGCCGGCTGCATTCGAGCATTTTTCTAACAAAAAAAGAGATAGAATGGGCGAATTTCCAGCTGAGTGGAACTGAGTGGGTAGAGAGGGATTTTTATGGAATCAGAGAATCTGCAGTCAACGCGACATGACGAGTTTGTGACGCTATTTGTGCGACACGAGGCGGCGGTTTTTTCATTCGTGCTGGCAATGGTGAGGAATACGGCAGACGCCGAGGATGTCGTTCAGAGAGCGAGTGTCACGATGTGGAAGTCATTTGATCAATACCAGTCCGGAACCAACTTTCGTAATTGGGCAATCCAGATTGCCAAGAATGCAGCATTGAATCACATCACCAAAGTGCGACGTGATCGACATGTTTTTGGAGAAAAGCTGATTGTGCTGCTTGCCGAACAATCCGCAGACATCGCGGACAGTCTCGACGCTCGGCGTCGGGCACTGGATTCGTGCTTGGGAAAATTGACTCCCGAGGACCAGGAAATGATGGCAGGCTGTTATGCCGAAGGAGCAACGATACGGGATTTTGCGGAGAAGTGCGGTGAGGCGGCCAATCGGATCTACAAGCGAGTGAACCGTGTTCGCCGTCAGTTGCATTTCTGCATCGACCGTCAATTGGGGCTGCGGGAGTCAACACAGTGAATCAAAACATCGACTCATTGATAGACAAGGCAATCAATGAAACTGCCAGCCAGGACGAGTTGCTCAAACTTGAGGAGCATTTGCTAAGTGACTCTCTCGTACGTGAGCACTATCTGCATGCAGTCAATATGCATGCGGCATTGCGTCGCCAGTTTTCATCTCGTCCCGAATCATTGCCTGCCGAGCAGCCGGTCCATTCACCATTGGGTAAATACGCTGCGCTGGCCATGGTTGTGGCAACTGCTGCGTGTTTGATGTTGATTGCCGGGGCATTCCTCATTGTGCCTCGGACCAGGCAAATGCCGGCAGTCATTGCTGAAACCGTTGGCGCGTACGGAGAAACTGGGGTTGCTTATGCAAGCGGTGAGTGGGTGGGTTCAGGGCCTATGACTATTTCGCGAGGGCTTGTGCGTTTGGATTTTTCCAGTGGCGCGAGGGTTGCGGTGGAAGGGCCAGCGCAGTTGGAACTTGTGGATGAGATGCGTCTGGTACTTCACCGTGGGGTTGTGACTGCGACGGTGCCTGAATCAGCCAGTGGTTTCGTGATTGATACCGACTCAGCGCATGTGGTTGACCTCGGCACTGCCTTTGGGGTCTCTGTGAATGATTCGGGCTTGACAGATGTTTGCGTATTCGAGGGAGAGGTTGAGGTCAGTGCACCGCCAACAGTTGGAAACGCCACACCTGTCTCTTATACACATCTGACGCTGCCGACGACTCCTTACGTGTAGA
>CAJXTM010000728.1 GCA_913061385.1 uncultured Rhodopirellula sp.
ATCTACACGTAAGGAGTCGTCGGCAGCGTCAGATGTGTATAAGAGACAGTGTCACCACCGCCTGTGTCACCACCGCCTGAGTCATCACCGCCAATCGTGAATTGCCCTAACGTTTGAGCAAATTCGAAGGGTTCTTGGGGAACACCGCTACAAGTCAAAGCGAGTTGTCCAAACGTTTCGCACGGTGCATCACGATTCGCTGACCATGCAGAAAGAAATCCCATCCCCACCTCGTCTGCAAAGTCCAACAATTTTTCGGCATCTTCTATATAGAACCTTTCTGACATGACATCGTTCTGCCCGATCATTGGAGTGACTCCGACGAGACTCCACAGTTCGGCATCGGTCACTTGAACACCTGCCGCGTCGTACGCGCCACGCATCTGATCAAACAAGCTTTGAGCTGCTTGAATGGCGTAATCGCCCATCTGCCCATCTGGATTCGGAGCAGCGGAATCACCGTAATCCATGGCCATGATATTGACCCCACCAATATCAACACCGTAACTCAACGCGGACTCAACCACATACAAACCATCATTGGTCAGTCCGCTCGGTAACACTGGCAAAGTGAACCAGACTTCCAAGGGTCTCCCATCCACAGCCGCCTGATTCTGAAGGTTTCGAATTGCCTGTGAGCGACGATCGATCGAAACCTCGTCCGCCACCCATGATCCTTCAACATCAAAATCGATCCAGGTCAGGTCGTACTGATCAACGACTGCCTGATAAGCCTGAGTCAACTCACCAACATCGGGAATGGCCGCTGCCAAGGGTGTCCCTGCGGCGCCTCCAAATGACACGAGTACTTCTCCACCCAGATCCCGCAAAGCATCAATCTGGTCACCTCGGTAGCCAGAGTCCACGCTGTAGTAACCACCCCAGCTGGGTTCACTCGTCGCCGGGTCAGCCACCACAAATGCAAGTGTGACATACTTCACTCCCTCATCTTTGGCCAGTTCCACAAAATCGAATGGCGGCCAAAGTGTCGTATCAACATAGGGAGCAAAAACCTGATCCGGTATGTCCGCCCGCATATCAAAACCATCATCTGAACTACTGGCTGCAGCATTGAAGCCGGAAATCAAACCTGAAGATTCCATTCCACTTGATGCGGACATGGTGATCCGCTGCTCAAGTGATTCGAGTTGCACCCGACGACGCGCGCGGCGCATGCGACGCGCACGGGTAGAACGGCGAGAGCCTAGTAGCTCGCGAAAGCGAATTTGCATTGTCTTGACCTGTGTAGAGAAGATTGTTTGGCCATGGGCAGCGACCCAAGTGAATAGACCCTGAGTCTATGACTGTTTTTCAAAAACGACAAACTTTTTCAGGGTAGAAGAGGCATAGGACGGATCTTGGTCACCCTTTGTTCGCCAGTTGAACCACATTCAGCAGAGGGGTATCGACCGGAGCCATTTGCTACAAAAAGAAGTAGTGAACAGAACCCAAACACATGCAAAAAGCACTGCAAAACACGGGCAATAACGCAGATTTAAAAATCTGACAATCGACCGCCAGCGACGTCAATTACGATCCGCGGATTCGGGCAACAAAACGAGGCAGGAAACCCCAAAGAAAATGTTTTGCGTAAATCCGCAGCCCTCAATACATCTGCATTGTTTGCGTCGCAATGAAAGCATAAATCGAACCAAGCTACCCAATCACACTGCAAAAATATCGCGAAGCATGAAAAGATAGGTAACCAAAAATCACAAGCGAAATCGTCTTTGCAAAATCGCCACACACCCCTTATTCGCCCAGCCTCCCTATCTGGCCACTCATTCAGTTTGCTTGCTCACACTCGATCGCTAACTGACTGGACTGCGCACACTGACGACACCAACTGCGGTAGTCAAATCGACAAGCAAACGGGAGTGACTTCCATCTCACCCCATGTGGCTACGCGGGGTCGACAGCTCGCAACATGCCCTTTGCCTTTGCCCATGTCTCCGCTTCCTCTGCAGCTGGCAGACTACGGGCAGTGATTCCACCCCCAACCGGGATTTGCCATTGCCCATGAGCAGCGGTAATCGTCCGAATCAGAATATTGAAGTCGGCATCGCCACCACAGCTGATATACCCAATGGACCCGCAGTACGGCCCGCGTGGGTTTGGTTCCATTCGAGCGATTGTTCGCATCGCTTCAATTTTCGGTGCCCCGGTCACACTCCCGCCGGGAAAACACACCCGAAGCAAATCGACGACGTCTCTTCCGTCCTGCAATTCACCGCTGACGACTGAGACAAGATGCTGAACAAACTCGTATTTTTCTAACTCACAGAGCTGCTGAACACGAACACTGTCATCACGGCACACTCTGGAAAGATCGTTTCGCATCAAGTCAACGATCATGACATTCTCTGCGCGATCCTTCTCGCTTTCAGAAAGCTCCTCCGCCAAGGCATCATCAGTCGAATCATGCCCCGTTCGTGGCACCGTGCCCTTGATTGGTCTGGTTTCGACCACCGAACCACGCACCTGCAGAAAACCCTCGGGTGAACTGCTCAACACGGTAAAATCATCGCCGCCGTAATAGGCACTGAATGGTGCTGGATTGGTTTCACGCAAGCGAAGATACAGATCTGGCGATGGCAGGTGCTGTTGCACCAATAGTCGCTGGGCAAGATTAACCTGAAACGAGTCGCCTGCCCGAATTGCACCAACGACCTCGGCTACACTCCCCTGAAACTGCTCACTTGTGAAATTACTTGTCACGAAAGAATGGTCAGTCGGAAACTGTTGTTGCAAAGGAACCGGTGTGGGCGGACAACCATTGGGTAGATCACAACCTGTTATTTCATGACCAGATTTTTCATGACCAGATTTTTCATGACCAGCTAAATCGCGATCTGCTGCCAGATCTTCCACTTCTGGTTTTCCGAACAATAGCTGTTGAAAGTACTCGGCCCTCTTCTTGGCCACAGAATATCGGTGGCTGGCGTTAGTTGCAGAGAGTCCCTGACTGATCATCCACCCTTTGCCGAGCTGATGGTCAAACGCGATACTCCAATCGTACAACCCTAAGGAGATGGCAGGCGTTGGCAGATCGTTAGCGGTAGCCATGCCAACCGATTCCAACCAGGTCGCAGCCTCGTAACCGATCAACCCCGCAATTCCACCTTGAAATGGTGGTAGATCAGGATCATGTTCGCTGGGTAATTGCTGACACCATTCTGCCAGCACTGGCCACGGATCGGGGTCGCCCGCAAAGGCAACGAGTGACTTGATGGGATCAGCGGTTAGAAAGCTAAATCGCCCCATCGGCTGACCATGAGGATCACGCGGTCCCCTAGACGCGGAATCAAGCCATAGGCACCCCGACAATCGGGACAGGCGCGAAAACAACTCTACCAAACAGACATCGTCTGGCAGCTGTCTCTTATACACATCTCCGAGCCCACGAGA
>CAJXTM010000729.1 GCA_913061385.1 uncultured Rhodopirellula sp.
AGATCAGCCTCGGTCTCGTGGGCTCGGAGATGTGTATAAGAGACAGGTTTTGGAATGTCTGCTCAATCATTTTTGATCCTTGGTTTCACATACTCAGAAATCAGGCTGCCGTGATGCCGCGCGTCTGCGAGTGAATCATGTTCAATGAAGAGGATGCCGAATTTGTGTGTCAAGAAAGAGGATACAGCATCATTTCGTTTACTCCAAATCAGCGATTCAATGAGTCGTGATTTGGCGTACTTTCCAATTTCAATGTTTTGAAAATGCCCGTTTGAGGTTCCCATAATGCAATGTCGTGTTACGAATCGGGCATCCGCATAATCCCCCAAGTTCGAAGAACAGGTCTGGAGGCAGGCGTTTACCAATTCTGATGGATAGTCGATGCCTGTTGATAGTCGTACAAGTTCGGGGTAAAGATCACCGGGGGGGCGGCGACAGACTTCAATGATGTAGGCTGTGCCTTTGTGAACTTTTATCTGGAAATGGAGTAAACCATCAACGAGGTTAAGACTGTTGCACATGAGAGCCGCATCGTGACGTATCGATTGCTCTACTTCGTCTGAAACGCCATAAGGGCCGGTTGCGCCACCAACTAGGAACCTGTTAACTCCGTAATGTTCCACATCTGAAAAGCAAAACACTACCTTCTTATTCTTCACTATACATGTTACACCGTGATTAGTTCCGTTAATGTATTGTTCGAGAATAACGCGACCTGAGCGAGATGTTTGAATTGCTGTGTTCAGTGCTCCTGATATGTCATCACGATTTTTGATGACTGAAATGCCCTTACCTCCTGTCATGTCAACAGGCTTAAGAATTATGGGTTGTTCGCCATTTTTAATGAAGAAATCTAAGGCCGTGTTTGTGGAATTAACTACCCTAGATTCAGGTACTCTGATTCCGACTGAGCGAGCAAATTCGCGAAATTTATCCTTGTGATGTAACGTGAGCGTGGTTGACGGGGCATCGAAACCGGGAAGTCCCAGGTCTGAAGCTACAATTGAGCTTGAGATTGCCGAAAAGTCATTGCAACCTGCACATAAAGCATCGACTTTTTCGTCGATCGCTATTTGTTTGATTTGCGCAGGGATAGAGTAGTCAGCAGGTTTATAATCATCTGCTATCTCTATAGCTAAGCCATTCCTATCGTTTCCAGAGACAATCACGCGGTAGCCAAGACGCTTACCTGCTTTGACAAGCGGTATTTCGGAGTGTCCGCCGCCTGCGATTAGTATTGTTTTTTTTTTCATTCTGAATGTTCACAATTTAAGTCGCTTAACGCAATTCTATGGGGGGAGGTCAGTTTCGATCGTTCTGGCAACTTTCTCTTGTTCTGGATATGAAATTTCTTAGGAGAAAGGTAATCGAATAATCTTTTGGCTTAGCTCTTGTGAAGTGACCCCAATCTTCGATACACGCTTATGAAGGAATAGGTTGGGTAATTATTTCCACTTTGCTGTCCCCTTCCATGGGATGTAGTTCGATTGCGTAATTAGGACTTTCTTAGTCATTAGTGCAAGCTTCAATGAATTCGGTTAGGCAGGTCGATATCGCCTGTTGGGAAGCGAGGGTTAAGTCATAGTAGAATGGGAGACGGAGCAACTCACCAGCAAGCTTTTCAGTAACCGGAAGCGAGGGCATTACGTTTAACGATCTACCGTACTCAGATTTATGGAGCGGTATGTAATGAAATACCGCGTTGATTTGTTTTTTTTGTAAGTACTCTAAGACTCGATTGCGTAATTCGGATGAGCCGAGAAGTACAGCAAACATGTGGAAATTTGACTGGCAGTGGATCGGAACCGCTGGGATGCGAAATGTTTCGCACCCGATTAGTGGTTTCAGTAAGTGCTGGTAGCTTTCGTGAAGTGTGCGTCTTTTATTAGTGATGCTTTCAAGTAACTCAAGTTGACCAAAAAGGAATGCAGCGCATAACTCGCTAGGCACGTAGGAGGATCCAATGTCGACCCAACTGTACTTGTCTACTTGCCCGCGGAAAAACTTTTGGCGATTTGTTCCCTTGTCGCGAATGATCTCTGCCCGTTCACGAAAGCGTTCATTGTTGATGCACAACGCTCCACCCTCGCCGCAGATAAAATTCTTTGTTTCGTGAAAGCTGTAACACCCCAGGTCTCCGATGGAGCCCAGTGCCCGACCCTTGTAAAAGGCATTTACACCTTGAGCAGCGTCCTCGATCAAGATCAAGTTGTGCTTGCGAGCTATTTCACAAATGCGATCCATTTCGCATGCAACGCCAGCATAGTGCACAACACATATCGCTTTTGTTTTCTCTGTGATCGCTTGCTCAATCAGGTTTTCATCGATGTTCAATGTGTCTTCGCGGATGTCCACGAAAATAGGTCGTGCACCTTCTCGCACGAATGCAGAAGCAGTTGATACGAATGTGTACGAGGGCATGATGACCTCGTCACCCTCTTTCAACTCACAGAGAATTGCGGCCATCTCCAATGATGCAGTGCAAGATGGGGTAAGCAATACTTTGGGAATGTTGAAGGTTTCTTCGAGCAAGCGACAACACGCTTGCGTGTAAAACCCGTCGCCGCTGAGGTTGCCCTTCGTGACCGCCTGCGCAACGTAGTACAGTTCCTTACCTGCGATGAATGGTTTGTTAAAAGGGATTTCGTTATCGGGCATCATGAAGTGTT
This sequence comes from uncultured Rhodopirellula sp., assembly GCA_913061385.1. Classification (GTDB taxonomy): domain Bacteria; phylum Planctomycetota; class Planctomycetia; order Pirellulales; family Pirellulaceae; genus Rubripirellula. The sequence goes on from CAJXTM010000729.1 coordinate 2,670, forward strand.
AGGTAGTGGTGCTGCTGATTCGGGGTGCGGCTCAATAACCGCGGTGCTGGCTGGGTTGTTCCAGCAGCGAGAAAAGATATTGGGAATATCCGTTGCTTGCGGACTTGGGAAGAGACTGCGTAAGTTCTTGCTTGGTAATCCAGTGATTATTGAGTGCGATTTCCTCAAGACAAGCGACTTTGTAGCCCTGATGCTGTTCGACAGTTTTCACATAGAGCGATGCCTCCAATAGGGACTCATGGGTTCCAGTGTCCAACCATGCGTAGCCTCGCCGCAGGACCTGAACCGAAAGTTGTCCTCGTTCAAGGTATGTTTGGTTGATTGAGGTAATCTCAAGCTCACCCCGTGATGATGGCCTAACAGCTTTTGCGATCTCAACCACCTCATTATCGTAAAAATAGAGTCCCGTGACAGCCAGCGATGACTTAGGGTGTTCAGGTTTCTCTTCAATCGAAATGGCTTGGTTCTCCGCGTTCATTTCCACCACGCCAAAGCGATGCGGATCTGCCACCTGATAACCAAATACTGTCGCGCCTACCATCTGATTGGCAACCGCTTGCAGCTTAGGCGTTAAGCCTTGACCGTAAAAAATATTGTCGCCTAGAACGAGCGTTACCGCAGAACTTCCTATGAATTGCTCTCCGATAATAAAGGCTTGCGCAAGGCCTTCCGGCTCCGGTTGCTCCGCGTAAGTCAACTCGATGCCGAAGCGGCTGCCATCACCTAGTACGCGTT
>CAJXTM010000730.1 GCA_913061385.1 uncultured Rhodopirellula sp.
TCTACACGTAAGGAGTCGTCGGCAGCGTCAGATGTGTATAAGAGACAGATTGTGTGTGGATAATCAAAGACTGCAAGTTGGTTGTCCAGGAAAGTATCTTTGTCTGGATAGCTGTTTCGGTTATGAGCCGTGATGCGATCGGGGCGTCCCAAAATCGTCACCATCGCATCGATGATATGGCAGGCAAGTTCGAACATTCCACCGCCAGAGAATTCACTTAGTTCCTGGCGCAGCGAATCATTTGCCCATTTACCCATCTCCGCGGTCACTTCCGTGATGCGTCCCAACCAGCCTTTCTGAACTACATCGAATAACAACACAAATGCGGGGTTGTATCGAAGCATATAGCCCATTTGGATTGTCAGACCTCTTTGATCGGCTAGCTTGTGCATGGCAAGGCAGGCAGGCATGGACATTCCCGCTGGTTTGTCCAAGTGAATGTGCTTGCCCGCCGTTAGACATTGCATCGCAGTGGGGACAAGTTGAGAGACTTGTGTTTCGACAGCGATGGCCGAGGCATTGCTGTTCAGTAAATCATTCTGACTGATCCAAGGGACATCGCGATAAACATCTTTCTCTGACAATGCCTTGCGCCGTTCTTTATCTGGTTCGACCACACCAACGAGTTCGAAAAGTTCATCCAGTCCACGGATGGCGGCAAGTTTCCCAGCAGCATGGGGATGGCTTGTTCCAATTTGACCGATGCGAATTTTTGGTTTGGCCGGTTGGATTCCATGTACTGCTGGCAGCCAGCAGGATGCCATGAAGCCAATGCCCACTTTCGAACCCGTCTCTACGATGGATCGCCTCGAGATTATCTTTTCCATTTTGAACCGATTCAAGTCATTTGTTTGGAATCTTGATGTGTCGTGGCTAAATCGTTTATGAAGCCACCTTTTTATCCGTTAGCACAAATCTGCCATGCTGAGGCTTGTCATAACGCCTTTGTCACAACTTCAACGCCAGCAGAATGGACTTAGGATAAAAAAAGGTAGGGGGGTGAACGAAGAAACCAAATCAGCGATGCTAATGATAACGGATTCGCTGTTCTGCGATTTTTCCACTGCCCTGCTCCACCGAAGCGATACGAAGCAAATTTGTCTGACGCTTGTGAGATGAATTTGTCGGTGACACGAAACACGACCTCTCAAAGGAGAATTCATTGTCCGTTCCAGAAGAACATATTCTAGTCATTCCCGAGTCTGTGATTGAGCAGATTGGTGCAATCGAAGGCTTCGAAGCTGATGTTGATCGATTTCTTGTTCCCATTTTGGGAAGTGAGCAGCTGTCATTTCAGCCTCGAGGAGCGATGGAGACGGACCCGTCTTACAAGCAACTCATTCCCTATGTGCTGCTGGAGTGGACGGACGGTGATGGAGTCATTCGGCTTTTTGCGTACACACGCGGAGGCGGTGGAGGTGAGTCGCGTTTGCACGCCAAGCGTAGCGTTGGAATCGGTGGCCACATTAGCCGGGAAGATTCCGCAGAGGGAGCAGACCCCTACACAACCGGAATGCAACGAGAGTTGGCGGAAGAGGTGTGTCTTGAGTCAGAGTACAGCGAAAAGAGGGAAGGATTGATCTATGATCCATCTAATGAGGTCGGAAAGGTTCATTTGGGGGTCGTGCATCGTTTCGTACTCCAGAGCCCTGATGTCTCCAGCAACGAAGCTGACCTAGCAGACGGTGGATTTATGACTATCGATGCTTTGCGTGCTGAGTGGGATCGTTTGGAAACCTGGACTCAACTTGCAATTGACGCCTTGTATTAATGGTGTCGGCAATCCGATTTTTCGAAAACCAACTATGCAGAAGATCATATTTCGGTTGGTAATACAATGTTGCATGCGTCTACTCACAGGTCGGCAGAATGATTTATCTCGATAACCATGCCACGACGCGTTGCGATCCGCGTGTTGTTGAGGCGATGGTGCCTTGGCTCTCTGAACACTACGGAAATCCCCACAGCGGGCATTCGCTTGGGATCGAGTCACATCAGGCCATGGAAAATGCGGTCGCCCAAATAGCCAGGCTGCTCAATGCTCCCGTTGATTCTGTGGTCATGACCAGTGGCGCTACAGAAAGTAATAATTTGGCGATCCGGGGCATGTGTATGCATCCACGGCAGAAACGTAGACACATTATTACCGTGAGTACAGAACACCCTGCTGTTCTGGATGTGTTTGCGGATCTGGAACGTAACGGCTTTCGAGTGACACATGTACCAGTTCAAAAGACTGGTTCCCCATCTGCTGGTATCGTTAACTTGCAGCGACTCGAAGACGCAATTGACGACGATACTGCACTTGTCTCCGTGATGTGGGCTAACAACGAAATAGGTGCCATCGCGCCAATGAAAGAGATTGCCGGTCTGTGCCATGAACGCGGTGCACTATTGCATAGTGATGCGACACAGGCAGTAGGACGCATTTCAGTCGATCTGCTCGATGTGGATATCGATCTTCTTAGCGCCACAGCTCACAAACTGTATGGTCCCAAGGGAACAGGCTTGTTGATTGTGGGGAATTCGAACCGGCGGGTTCGGCTGAATCCACAAATTGTCGGAGGTGGACAGCAGCGTGGGATTCGAAGCGGGACAATGAATCCAGCAGGCATCATTGGTATGGCGACTGCTATGCAACTTTGCAGCGATGGGATGCGTGACCACAATCAACGCGTTGCACAACTGCGTGATCAAATTTGGAATACGCTGAACGCCAATATTGATGGTTTGATTCTGAATGGGCCTGACTTCGATCAAGAACGACGATTGCCGGGGAATCTAAATCTTGCTTTGCCAGCAACTGAGGGGCAGGCATGGATGTCGGCGGTGCCGGAGATTGCTTTCAGCAGTGGTTCGGCTTGCAGTGCGGCCCATTCTGCGCCCAGTCACGTTCTGACCGCTTTGGGAATCGACGAATCAAGAGCTCGGCGTAGTGCGAGATTTGGTGTCGGTCGATTCAATCACTCAGAGGATGTGCATGCCGCCTGCGAAATGTTGATTCAGGGGCACTCACGATTGCTTGCATTAGCAAACTGAGCGTTCATGAATGGTGCAATGCCGCCTTCGAATAGGGAGTGAAAAATCTCTCTTTACCATCCTCGTGGTTGGTTGTGCTAAACGGCACTTGGTAAAACCACGACTCATAAGCATCATTCAAGGATTTAGTCCGAGTTCCACAGATGCTATTTGCTCGCACAGTTTCATAGGAACTTGCACAGGCTTGTTATAATCTGTTGCTCGTTCTTGAATGTCTGGCGAGCTTTGGCGGTAACTCGCGGAGGTCCGCAAAATATGGCGTAACCGCCCGCTCGATCAAATCGAATACCTCATCGTCGATGCTCGCTATGAGAAAGTTCGCGTCGCCGGTAGCGTCCGTGATTGTGCGGTCT
>CAJXTM010000731.1 GCA_913061385.1 uncultured Rhodopirellula sp.
GTCGGCAGCGTCAGATGTGTATAAGAGACAGACCGTGGATCATTTGGGCTACGAAGTTCTCAGTGATCTTCATCAAATCGTGGGTCAGCAACGCCAATGGTGGACGCTTGCGGGTTCAATCCGACGGCCGGTCGTGGATGAGTTGCAGGACCTGGGTTGGTTGCCGGATTGCTTTGGAATTAGAGGAGATGTTTGTCTTGGTACTCGGACCACAAGAGTTGACCATGACTTGGTTCAGGCCTGGTGCAAACGGTTATCGCGTGCGAGTGCCTGAGTTTTGTCGATTCAGCGACAGCGGCCACCACCTGCCAGATCTTGTTTGATGTCCGTGCTATGGGCCCGCGAAATCAAACTCACGGGTTGAATCGAGGCCGGCTAAGCAGACAACGTTTGCGCATCGGTTACGGAAAACCAAATCTGAAGTGCGAACCATTCCGCTCGCAAGTCAACAGGGAGTGACAGCCCAACTCACTCGGACCAGTCCAGGCCGGTTAATTCCGTCAGACGTTCTTCGAAGCTCCCAATCAGGCCCCCGACAAGCATCCACTTGGATTTGCATCGAAGTTCGATTTCGCCGTGCGGATTGATTCGCAGGATCGAGTCACCTACGACGCCGGAATCATGCAGTTGTTTGAAATCGATCTCGCCCTCATTGACCACATCGAGCAGTGTTTTGCCTGTCAATTCAATGAATTGCGTCTTCATGTTTAATTCCGGAGAAAAGATAAGTGCTATGAATTGTATGTCGACGGAAAGAGCCGTTGGCGAAAAATGCAATTTACTGTGTTAACAGGCTCGATACTTGGGAATCAAGATTCTGAGCAGTGAAATTTAGGTCGTTAACAGTACCCTTTTCGTCCAGTATTGCCACGAATGGCAGCGATACCATGCCAAAGTCATGTGCAATCTGATTCGATATTTCTTCGGTCGGCGATGATTCTGATCGAAGGCTTACGAAGTCCAGTTTACTCTTGTTGATGAAGGGCTGCACATCGATACCTTCGGGGTCAAGGTTGACGCCTACAATCACCACTTTGCCAGGATGCTTGTCACAGATGGCTTTCAATTGTGGAACGATACTGAGGGATGAAGGAAACGCTTGGGCCCAAAATGGCATCAGTACTATTTTGCCGCTGAAGTCTGAGATCGGCATTTTGGTACCGTCCGTCTTGGGTAGGTTCCATGTGAAAGTTTTGCCGATGATATTCTTTCTTGCTTGACGCGCTTTCTGGGCCAAGCTGATTTCTTTGTTGATTGCTGAGGACGAGTCATTGAATGCATTTGTAAGTGCCAAATAAGTAGCATCGACAAAGTTTTCGCGTTTTAAACCTTCGAACTCCAACGCAGTGGCAGCAAGATACTGAGCGGTTTGAAGATCGGGTGATTCTGCAATCAGAGTGGCGACTGATAGCGACCATTGCTCGAGTGTTACTTGTTCGACTGCAGTTGGTTCACTACTGACCAATGCGGCACGTTGTTTTTCGATCGTTTCGAATGTGACATTGCCTGCCAAATTTGCAGCCATCTCTGCGATCGCTGGATCGGGTGAACCAGCGTAGCTTTCGAGTATCATCTCTCGTACCAACTGTGCCTGTTCGTAGTAGCCCCCGCTTACTAGGTCCTCACGTGCCATTCCCATGGTCATCAGCGTTGGTACATCCGGTTTTGACTGGGCATCTTTGATTTGCTGAAAGTAGCTGACAATCGTCTGGGCAGCATCTTTTTTACCGTTGTTAAGGGCTTCAAGTGCAAAGCCAATCAGGATCAATCGACTGTCCGAAACAAGACTGGGATCATCAGATGAGAGATTAGCCCTCGCGATTTTCTCAAGTTCGTTGGCGACCCTCACATCCCCAACGGAAGCAAGATGAGACATTGCCTGAATTTCACCGCGTGCACCTTCTGACTTTTCTGCGGGAGACGATTCTTCGTGGGTCGCCAGTCGACGGGATGCCTCAAGTTTCAGGTTAATGAATTCCAGCATTTTGGCCCGAGCTTGTTTGGCATCGGAGATGCCCGACTGTCTGCTCATGAGCACTCGCAGGTTGTAGTCAATGTCGGTCAGTAATTTTCGAATCTGTTGTGGTGTGAGCCCCTGTTGAATGGCGGGTCGCTGTTCCGAATCAGGGGTCGCAATGCTCAATTGTGTGAGTGGCTTGTCGGCCTCGGTGGATGCCTGGTTGCCGCTCGCGGATGGTAAACCATTCAAGCTCGGAACCTTGGGCATTTCATGATTTCTGCCCGAGTTATTGCGGGTGTCAATTCGTGACGACTCGCCCAACGGTACGATTTCTGTCGTCTCTGCATCCGTGACTCCACTGCCAACCTTGTCAGATGGATTTGCTGTCTCGACAGGTGGCCCGTCACTGCAGCCGGCAAGGGCCATTGAAACGCTGAGTGTTAATGAAAACAGTAGAGGAATGCTGTTTTCGGCTTGCCAAGTTGGCGTCCGAGCACACATGGGCTATTTCCTGATTGTAAGAATCGTCACGTACCAATGGTGATGATATCGCGAAACGGTCTTCCTGTCGGGATCAGCTTTTGAAATCTGTACTCCTTGTTGCAGAAAAACATTGAGTTCCAATCACGAACTCTTTCACAACCTTTCCACCAATGAGATGCTCCCGAATGATACGTTCTAAGACTTCAGGCGTGCATCGGCCGTACCAGACACCATCGGGCACAATCATCACGATGGGGCCCGCTTTGCAGACACCACAGCATTGAAGGCCAAGGCGGGAAATGCCTCCACTTTGTGACAATCCTTCTTCCCTCAGACGACGTTTCAAATACTTCCACGATTCGCTCATCTGTTGACTGGTGGCGCAGCCTGCCTCGCGGCGATCATTGCACATAAGAATCATCCGATCTCTTTCCGCCAATTTGCTCTTCTTGAGCTTTTGGCGTGCCTGATTCAACCTTCGTTCTGTCACGTTACTGCTTTCCACTCTCTGGTTGGGATCAAACGAATCGGGGGCAGGAAAGTTATCTGCCTAGTCTTATTGATAGCATTTTAGTCACGATTAATGATCTGATAGGGTCTTAGGCCAACGGTTCGCCAAAAATTAGCTTGCTCGCTGAAATCAAGCTTTCCACGTTGAAGCTGGCGTCGAATTCCCACCAATTGGGTGGGCTCCGGATGGAGTGATTTTGCTGATCGAGCAACGGTATTGCCTCGAAGAGGTTCAATTGTCGATATTCAGAACGGACCGTTTTTGCAGCCATCTTCAATACCAGCGCATCCCGTGACCAAGATTGACCGTTACATTCTCGTGCTGTTTTTCAGGACGATGCTAATTTGTTTCTGCTCGATTGCAGGGATTTTTGTGGTATTTCATGCCTTTTCGCCTGTCTCTTATACACATCTCCGAGCCCACGAGACCGAGGCTG
>CAJXTM010000732.1 GCA_913061385.1 uncultured Rhodopirellula sp.
GTCAGATGTGTATAAGAGACAGATCCAGGGTAAGCCGATGGAAGCGTAAACATCTTCTTCTGTCGCACCCGCGACCTGACGGTCATCGTCTTGCGAGAAAACACCATACTCATTGATCTTGAGTCCTTTTTCCTTCGCGAGGCGACGGGTGTGGATGTTGTGCGCTTGCGAACCAGTGAAATACTGCAACGCTGCACCAAATTGATTTTGATCAACCACTCGCATGTCTACCTGAAACGCTTTTCCAACCCGGATGGAAATTTTTGTGTCGCCACGCAGAATAGTGCTGGAATGTTCTGGGTATGCTTCAAGCCGGTCCATTGCTGCCTCGCGATCTTCCGCAACGATCAGCAGATCTAAGTCACCAACGGTTTCCCGGCCGCGGCGATAGCTGCCTGCCCATTCCATGCGGCTGATCGTGTCGCAGGATTTCATGTGGTTGCCAATCGAATTGGCGAGTTGGTCACCTGTGGACCAATAAATGCGTTCGGCTGCCGCTTCCGCGATTGCCAGGCCATCAAGAATTGCTTGCTGGGTCTTGCCGCCAAAACCTTTCAGTTTGGAGATGCGATCTTCGTGGCATGCCTTGCGCAGATCACCAAGTGATTCAATCGTAAGTTCCTGCTGCAGTTTGGCTGCTTTCTTAGCGCCTAAGCCAGGGATTCTTGCCATCTGTATGACAATTTCCGGTATCTCGAGTCGCAGTTTCTCAAGCTGCGGTAATTGGCCTGTTGCCACGAGCGTCTCAGTTTTGTCTAGCAAGGTTTTTCCAATGCCTGGAACGCTGGACAAATTGCGAGAGGGGTCGGAAAGAATCGAAGCGACTGATTCGTCGAGCTCACGGATGGCTTTGGCACCGTTGCGGTACGCTCGAATCCGAAATGGATTTTCACCGCGAAACTCAAGAAGTTCCGCCATTTCCTCGAAGACTGCCGCGATAGCTGCGTTTTCCATGAGATTCTCAGAAGCTAATGAAAGTGATTCAACACGTCTCACTCAGAGTTTCTCAGATGCGGCATCGATTGCGAAGGGTGTATCGGGCGGCCGACTTTATGGTTTCTCAAAGTACCAGAAAAGGCCTCGCTAACGCACAGGAACTCCAGGCCCTGCGAACCAAGAACGCGTAACCAAGAACGTATAACACAGAAGAGATCTGAGCAGATCGCCAAGCCGAAGTGGTACGTCGTGAATGAAAACGCAGCGGATGAAATCATCCGACTGAATTTTGTGCTTGGTCGTTGGTAGGGTCGTTGGCGTTCACTGGCGAGCCAGTCTGCTTGCTGAGCTATCTGCCCAATTTTAAACTCGATACGACAATTTGAGTTCAAGAAGAGTCGTTTGGTTGGGAAGGAGTCGTATTTCGTGATCGGCTTGCTGATACTGAACTTCAGTTGGATGCAATCGACCAATTCCATAACGAATCTGCGGAGCTAGCGTTCAATTTGTTCGCTGTCTCTCAAGCCGCTCGACAGAGGCAGGTTGTGCTCGGTGCGACCTGAAGCTAGTTGTCCTGGAAATCGTGTGCTTGAATCAGAATCATACGTTCGAGGTCTTTGCTCTAGCCAACACGGCGAGAGAACCGCTTGAGCTAACTACCCAAGGACTTGTTTTCGAACAGAGTCGGGTCGAGAGTGTCGGACCGACAAGCGACGGCTAGAGTTGTTCGCCGAAGTATCGCTTGATTGCGTTGCCGTTGCGAAGCAATTTTCTCGACGCGTTTTAGCTCTATTCCGCGATGCTGGTCCATACGGTGTGGCGAGATCTCTTTGTTTCCCGTGTTTTGGCTGCTGATTTGACAGGCCGATCGTAAGAAACGCTGCGAATCGGACGTGCGGGACTGCTTGACGATTCTGTCCAGTCAGACAGGTCTGCTTTCTCGCTCGGCCTTGTTGGCGATGCGGAGGGGAATGGGGTGCGTGTGGGTGGAGGTGAGAATGGATCGGAAACTGCAGGCTTGTTCTGCTGTCCGTATTCGATAGCGCTCTCGTGGGGGCCATAAGGGGCTACGTAGTCAGCAGGTGCGCGAATGGGTTCGGCGACGCCGTAACTTCGTTTTAGCGAAACCGGGTCTGGCTGTCCCAAGCGAGAGGTTTGCCGCTGGATCATCGCTGTTGAATCAGCTGGTCGCTGCAGTCTCCACCTTGCTGAGTCTTGCTCATTCAGCTCGTTTGACTTGTCTGCACTGTCTTTGTCGCTAGTTTTGGGACCGCTCAGATCCGTAGGTGATTCTGATGTGGGGGCCTTATTCAGGGTGGGCCTCTCCACGGGAGCCAGGTCATTGCCGGTTGCCCCTGTTGGCGGCGCTGATGTAGCGGGTGAACTAGAAGCGGATGGTGAGATCGGGGGAGCCAGTGTGGGTGGTGGTCCCGTAAGTGGAGTCAGGTTGGGGTTGGCGGGTTGCATTCCCACGATGCCTGTTGGCGCTATCGATGGGATCGGCATTGCCTGGTAGTCACCTGTGCCTCTCGCGCCCACTTGCCCGATACCGTTGTAAGGAGTTGATCCGAATGGAGCAGGTTGACCAAAAGCCGTGGCTTGGCTGTAGCTGGGAACTGTGTTGTAAGCGTTGACGCCCGGCGGGCAGGGGCAGTTGGGCTGGCAAGTGTTGTTTGCTGTACTTGCCGTTCCCGGCAGAACAGTCGTAAAAGGATTTCGCTGCACCTGTTGTTCGTAGGCGGTGCATGGTTGTTGCACTGTCACCGTTGTGCCGGTTGCCGGGTTCATTGTGGTCACAGGGCGGTAGTAAGTTACGGGAGCACGGTAGTAAGACGTGGTGTAACCGGTTCCAAAAAGTTTGCTGCAGAAACGGCTGAGACAACCTTCGCGTTTGGGAGCAGGAGGTGCTGCTGCATAGGTCATTGGAGCTGGGCCGAGTATGGGCGGCGCCGTAATCGGGGGTGCCGAATAGGCAGTGACGACGCCGGTTGCTGAGGGTTGGAAGCCCGGGGAGATCGAGTAGGCCTGCACCTGTGTTGGTCGCATGTAGCTGGTTTGTACCGCGCCTCGAACTGGCTGGCCCGTGTAAACCGATGGGTTGTCAAAGTATGCGGGACGCTGCGCTTGGTAGGCACCGCTGGAGATGGCTTGTGTGCGTGCTGGTACAGGGGCAACGCCGTAGTACGGGGTCGACGCAGGTTGGTAAGTGCGGGTCGGAGGAGCGTAGGCGATTGCAGGGGCGACGGCAGTCGCGGTTCCCGTTAGGTAGGCAGGTCCACCCGCCGCGTAGGCAGGCGAAGCAATCGGTGTTGTCCATTGTCCTCTGGCAGCATCCGTGGATACCGTCGCTAAGAGAAAGGTTGTCGGAATTAGAAAGGTTGGTAATCGCATCCAGGTGTCCCGGGCATTAGTGACTGAGCTGTTCTTTCGGTTCGTAAACCACCAGTCGCGC
>CAJXTM010000733.1 GCA_913061385.1 uncultured Rhodopirellula sp.
GAGATCAGCCTCGGTCTCGTGGGCTCGGAGATGTGTATAAGAGACAGGCCTGGAACTCCCTCAACACCAACTGCCGGTCCTCGATTCGGGGTGGGGTAATTACCGCGACCTCGAGGTCCTGTCGTTGGATATCGCCCGCCAGGATCTAAACCTCCGCCTTGATACGGATCATAAGGCGAAGGGCCATAGGGACCGTAGTAACCTCCCCCCAAGTTCAAACCAGCGTAGGGCGGCCCCCAGTTTGGGTATGGGGTGCTGTAAGGGCGATACGGAAATCGCCATTCACCATAAGGACGAACCGGATCACCCCACTGTTCAACACGATGGTAGTTGTCAGCGGATTGACCGTAATTTAAGGAGCTACGCGTATGGGTGTAGCCACTGGTACGGAAATTCGATGGTTGTGGTACTGAAGGCGCCTGAATCTTCGTGTACTGCGTTACTCTTTGGCCAGTACTGGGATTATGGCTGTACCGACTAGGCATTGTCAGCCAATCAGCCGCTTCAGCAAGCGGCGACAGAGCAATGACGGTCAGAAAAACGACGGCGAGATTAAGGGTTGCGATTCGCATGAGCGCCAACCTACTTCCAAAAAGCGGACGTGCTTGAAATCTCCCCGTAACTCCACACTATTTCGAGGTGGTTATCACTGCAATCACCAAATCTGCTGAAATCAGGAAAGTCTGCAAGCACCCTACAAGCGGCGCAACCCATCTTCGCTCATGGGATTGGGGATCTCGGCGTCCAATTCATCAAGTCGCTCCAGCGTCTCCCGATCAAGTATGAGATCTCGAGCTTGGAGCGATTCATCGAGTTGCTCTAGGCTGGTCGCGCCGATGATGGTCGAGGCCACAAAATCATGTTGACGACTCCAGGCGACTGCTAACGCAGTGATCGTGATACCGAGCGACTGCGCAATTTCAGAAAGTCGTCTGGTAGTTTCCAAGGTTCGTGGATTGACAAATCTCTGAGCCATTTTTTTCTGCCGCTCATTACCGTCTATCAGATAGGCACTGAACCTTGCTCCGGCGGGTTGCCCCTGCTGATACTTTCCCGTCAGAACCCCGCCACCTAGGGGAGAATAAGGCAGCAGACTGACCTGCTCTCGCCGGCAGACCTGCGCCAATTCATTCTCACACCGGCGATTGATCAAGCTGAAGTTGTTTTGCACAGTCTGGTATCGGTCGACCCCATTTGTATCAGCGGCCCACAAGCTTTTCATCAATCCCCAACTGCTTTCATTGCTGCAACCAATCACCCGAACCTTACCTGCATCACGCAACTCAGTGAGCACGCCAAGCACCTCTTCATAAGGCATGCCATGATCCGGCCAGTGCGTCTGGTAAAGATCGATGTAATCAGTTCCCAAACGAGTCAGTGATGCTTCGCAAGCGGCCACAATTTGTCGTCGGTCCAACGCAGTTTTTCCATGGCGAACTGGGGGCGTGAACCAACCGTGCCCAGGCCCGGTGACCTTCGTCGCAATCGCCACCGTCTCACGCGGTTTCGTTTTCATCCAACGGCCGACGATCTCCTCCGTCACGCCAACAAGCTCAGCCGACGGAGGAACCGGATAGATTTCTGCTGCGTCAAAAAAGTCGATCCCAGCATCCCAGGCTCGATCACAAATTGCATGGCTGGTCGCCTCGTCACATTGCCCCCCAAACGTCATGGTCCCCATGCAAATATCAGACACCACCAGACCGCTCGTACCTAAACGCCGCCTATCCATCGCCTATATCTCTCAGTTGAATGGAAAATCTTAGGAAAACCCGTTTATGACCGCGGGACTTCTTTGGTTAGAATAACGTTTTGAATGCAGAGTTCCTTCCCCCCCCCACGATGACTCTGATATCGGCCTCAGTTGACCCTGCTACCGGCCGCAAGGCAGTATCCAACGCAGATGTTGCATTCACCAACGTGCAAATCATGACTCGGGCCGGTGCGATAAACGCAAACCTGAACACGAAATTGAACTTCGAAGACACGCTTGGCAAAATCGATCTTTGAAGGCATGTACAGTTCAAATCCACGTTAAAATACTTGCTTTCCAACCTTCCCCTCTTTTTCAATTCCCATGTTTCCCACCTCGTCGATCCCTCGCCTTTTTCCAGCAATCGTGACATTGGCAACTGCATTGTTTGTCTTCATGACTCCACTGCACTCAGCGTCACTCAAAGCAGCTGAGAAACCCTATGAACATGGCCCTGATTCCAAGCCCAACGCCGCACACCCACAGGGCAAAGTGACAGAACACGTGCTTCAGGACAGCAACGTTTTCCCTGGAACCAAGCGACGTTACAGCCTTTACGTACCAGCCCAATACACCCCCGAACAGCCAGCGGCATTGATGGTGTTTCAGGATGGGCACGCGTTTACTGGCAACCAGGGTGATTTCCGGGTCCCTGTCGTCTTTGATAATTTGATTGCCAAAGGATTAATGCCGATCACCATCGCCGTCATGATCGATCCAGGCCACAAAGCCGAATTACCTAACAAACGCGGTTGGAAACCAACCCCCGCGAACCGAAGTGTTGAGTATGACTCGGTGAATGGCGATTACGCAAAATTCTTGCTTACAGAGGTTTTGCCGCTGATCGAAAAGAAATACCGAATCACCGAAAATCCGAACCTGCGAGCAATTTGCGGTAACAGTTCCGGTGGCATCTGCGCGTTTTCGGTTGCCTGGCATCGCCCAGACCGATTCCGCAAAGTACTCAGCCACATCGGCAGCTTTGTCGACCTGCGAGGTGGTCACAATTACCCGCCGATGATTCGCAAAACAGAGAAAAAACCGATTCGTGTCTTGCTTCAGGACGGTGAGAACGATTTAGACAATCGCTTCGGAAATTGGCCTTTGGCCAATCGACAGATGGCCAAAGCATTGTCATATCACGATTACGACTACAAACTGGTGTTTGGCGATGGAGGCCACGACGGAAAACATGCCGGCACAATCTTTCCCGATTCCCTTCAGTGGATTTGGAGAGGTTGGAAACAAGAAACGCCCTGAACCAGATACAACACTCACCACGTAACGGTTACTGTCCGCGGGGTCCCTGAAACGGGACCCGATGCTGCAGAGACCTAACTGCCCAAACACCCCACAGCAGCCCTCTTCACTCATGCCCGACCCGTCCGAAACAACTCTCGACATTCAGTTCTCGGTGCCATTTGTGCACCGATTGCGAGTCACCGATGATGTGTCACGGGAAGACCTGCCACAACTATTGTCGGTCATCGAAGCTGGGGATGGTGAGCGCGCCAAGGTTTTGTTGATTGCAGAACGGTCACTATCCGAACCCACAAATCGAATCGCGGAAAAACTGGGCCAGACCGATAACATCCAACTGGTTCACGCCCCAGTACCTGTC
>CAJXTM010000734.1 GCA_913061385.1 uncultured Rhodopirellula sp.
AGATCAGCCTCGGTCTCGTGGGCTCGGAGATGTGTATAAGAGACAGGTAATGATCAACTTTGATGGCTGAGTTCATTCAGTTCATCTGATCAGGCCAGCATGTTGTTCGCGCTTTTCTGTATCGCTCAGGTTGTGTCGGCTAATAGCTTTCGCAGCCACGCCATTCCAGCCTTGGCGATTCTTGGCTGCAGCACTTCTGGATGTCCGCCCAATGTTTCTGTGTTTGCAAGACTCTCACCGGCAGGTGAGATTACTGTCAATCTGATGTCTGATGCCGGCTGCGGCAGGTGTGCGTCATGTTCCAGTGGCGGGTAGCTGTCGATGACAAGAATCCAGTCGAGGTTGCATTTTTGTTTCAACAGCATCAATGCCTCGTGCTCGCGTTCCCCGCCAAACATGTCTTTTAATTGCTGAGCGTTAGCGAGTGACAAACCACCCTTGTAAGCGGGGGAATTGCCGAGTTTTGCAAACCAGTCTCCTAGCGGGGCAGCTCTGCCGTATTCGACGACCATCAGATTTTGACGTCGTGCAATTAATTCTTCGTTGATGGCATCATGTTGTTCATAGCGGTCACCGTCTCCGAAATAGAATTCCGGTACCCGAGCCATGATCTCTGCGCGTGTCTGGTCAATTTGGTTTTGACAATCATCAGCATCTGTTCCCGTTGCGGTGATTCGCAGAGAAATGGTCGCGGTGCTCACCGTAATCCCCACTCTCGGTTCGCGATCTCTCGCGATCATTGGGCCCAGCCGATTTTCCATGTCACTTTCACCGGTACCGAAAAATTTCATGACATGCTGTTTAATCTCCGTGCCGCTGCCCTTGGTTTCAAGGATTCGTGGGGCGACCGTCTCGTCGAACATTCGCTTCATTTCGGCAGGCACTCCGGGCAACGCGAAAACACGCGATGGTGTTATCTCGTCACGGGGGATCATCATGTCGATTCCTGGAGCGGTCCCCTGCGGATTGAAGATTTGTTGACTGCCAAGCGGAAACATCGCCTGAACACTATTGCGTTCGGGCATCTCACGCTTGCGGCGAATGAACATCTGTTTGATGTATTCCATAGCCGACTCGTCGATTTGAAGCGGTTTGTCGACTAATTGAGAGAGCGATTCTCGAGTCAGGTCATCTCGCGTCGGGCCGAGGCCTCCGGTGCTGACTAAAATGTCCGCGCGATTGGCCGCAATTCGGAAAATGTCTACGTTTTGGGACAGTGTGTCACCTACCGTGCTGTGGAATGTGACTTTGACTCCAAGTTCGCCGAGGCGTCTACTAAGCCATTGGGCGTTTGTGTCCAGCCTTGCCCCACTGGTCATTTCGTCTCCGATTGAAATGACTTCAGCTGTCAGTTGCCTTGCTTTTTGCGTCATCTTTTGCTTGATCGAGCCTTGCTTTGTTTTTGCGTGTGGTCAAATTCAGTGAGCGTTTTCCCGGTTCACCGAGGATCAGGATTCTGTGGGTGTAGTCAGGTTCACGCTCACTGAGCATCTTTTGCTGAATCCATTTGGGTTTTCCTCTATCCGTTGGTTCTATTTCAAAAAACCACCAAACGTGAGCCCCCTTCTGTTGCCTGCCAATCCAATGATAGGAACTAGTCACGGGTTGGCCAGCACCCTCAGGATCGGTGATGCGGAACTTTTTCTTCAGGTAGTTCAGTCGCCAAGCTTTCGCTGCTTCTGCATTACCCGCCTGTTTAGCGAGCCATTGTTCGTCTAGTACGTCAAGCCGCAGAGAAACTTCCATGCGATCTGTTTTTGGGTTCCACTCCATTTCGGCAACGGTTTCGTGAACCGGGTGGACCAGCATCAAGCAAAGTAAACTGAAGTACATGAGGGTTGCGAGATTTTCGAGGTGGGTGGGGAATCAAGGATTGTCAGGTGATGCTGCGGAAATGCTCGCTTGCGTCAGTTTGGGGCAAGAGCCTGGGTGACGGTACTTGCGATTGCTTACACTGAGTTCCCTTTGATGCACGGTTTCCGTCCTGTGCAGTTGCGACTGATGTAAAAAATTCTAGGGCGCTTTCGGCTTTGCTTTTCCGGTTGACTTGCCCGAGGATTGAGTGGGCTTCTTGCCGACATCACCCTTGGGTTTCGATGCGGGTTTTTTATCCTCTGCGTTATTCTTGTCAGTGGACTTCTTATCGTCAGCCTTCTTGGCCTCCTTGGCCTTTTGCATTGGGTTTCGGCTTGGGCTTTCTTTGAAGAGCCGGAACCGACTTGGGATAAGTCGTGGTGGCCAGTGGTTGTTGCTGGATTCGGTATCAGCTGTTTCCTGCTTAGGATCAAGTTCCAGCCGAACAATTTCTTTGTCGGTGATCAAAAGCTTGCTGACGTTCTCGCTGTTGCTACGCCAAATTTCAGCAGGGATCCTGATCATCTCGTTTGAGTTGTCAGCGTAATGCACTCGCAGCAGGATCGGCATCACAAGGCCGCCGATGTTGTCAAATGAGACGCGATAAAAGTTGGTGGTTCGCTTCAGCAGGGCTTTCTGTTTTGGGTCAAGGCCTTCAAGGAATTTCTGATATGACTTGCGAGCGGATTCCTCCACGGCAAGCTCGTCGTAATCACTGCTGTTGTAAAAGTCCTTGAGACCCGGTTGCCACTCAATACGTCGTTTGAGTTCTTGGTTCCGCTCTACCGAAAGAGTGGGTTCTTCCTCGTCGCGTTTTTTTCGCTTGCGTTCCGCAGACTCATCAGGATCACCACTATCAATCACGAAGAGATCGAGGTCGCTGATTGCCAAGTCAACGTGATCGGTGCTGTAAAACCAACCTCGCCAGAACCAGTCCAGGTCGATACCGGAGGCGTCTTCCATTGATCGGAAGAAATCGGATGGAGTGGGGCGTTTGAATTTCCACCGTCGAGCGTACTCCTGAAAGGCAAAGTCAAATAGCTCACGTCCAAGAATGGTTTCTCTGAGAATGTTCAATGCGGTGGCTGGTTTTGAATATGCATTTGGACCGAACTGCAAGATTTCTTCGCTGCCTGTCATGATTGGACGTTGGTTTCCACCTCGCATGTATGGCACGATTTGACTTGGTTCGCCACGCCGCGACGGGTAGTCCTCTTCCCATTCCTGTTCAGCCAAATACTGCAGGAACGTGTTCAGGCCCTCGTCCATCCATGTCCACTGCCGTTCGTCACTGTTGACGATCATTGGAAAGAAATTGTGACCCACTTCATGGATGATGACCGAGATCAGGCCATATTTGGTCGCCTTACTGTAGGTGCCATCCTCTTCTGGCCTTGGGCCATTGAAGCAGATCATTGGGTATTCCATCCCATAAATTGGACCATTAACGCTGATGGCCACTGGGTAGGGACTGTCTCTTATACACATCTGACGCTGCCGACGACTCCTTACGTGTAGA
>CAJXTM010000735.1 GCA_913061385.1 uncultured Rhodopirellula sp.
TCTACACGTAAGGAGTCGTCGGCAGCGTCAGATGTGTATAAGAGACAGGAGAAACGTGTTGCGCGTACCTTAACGCTGTCTGCTTGGATTGATGAATACATCCAAGAGCGAGAAGATGTGAAGAAGGCGACGAGGGATACCTACTTAAAGGCAAAGGCGAACCTCATTGACTTCTTTGGGCAGCGGAGATTGATACGGGAGATTACAAGCACGGATGCAAAGAAATGGCGTGTCTGGCTAAAGACGGAGGGTAACCGAAGAGATGCCAACCGCAAGACGATGGCCGAGGAGACGGTAAGGCGTCGTACCGGGACTGTGAAGCAATTCTTCAGAGAGGCAGTTGAGCGGGGGTACATCGCTACCAATCCGTTTGAAAATCTAACATCTACGACGCAAGGTAACGCGAAACTGCAATTTTTCGTCGAATCGCACGTTGTCGAAGTGTGCATGGATCACTGTCCCTGTGTCGATTGGAGAACCATTTTGGCACTAGCGAGGTACGGCGGTCTTAGGTGTCCTTCTGAACTGGTTTCTCTGCGTTGGAGTGATGTCGATCTGCCGGGCGGAAAGATGATCGTTAACGCGACTAAGACCGAGCACCATGCCTCAGGAGGTGTGAGAGCTTGTCCCATATTCCCAGAGCTTCGTCCGTACCTAGAGGCAGCGTGGGACGCTGCCCCCGACGGTGCTGAATTTGTAATCAATCGATATCGCAACTCAAGTCAGAATCTACGTCAGACACTTTTGCGGATTCTCAAGCAAGCAGGTGTGACGCCCTGGCCACGACTCTTCCAAAACCTGCGGGCCAGTCGAGAAACGGAATTGATGGCTCGGTTCCCGGCCAAAGATGTGTCATCGTGGTTGGGCAATTCGGTTCCCGTTGCAATGCGTCATTATGCGATGGCTACCGAGGCATCCTTTCTGGAAGCCTGTGACCCCAAAGGTCGGACCGTTTCTCACAGACAAGATGCTGTTGGAGCCGCTAGAGGCCACCACGAAAGTCGAGAAGGCGGAGGCAATCCGGAAAGTCAGGAAAACGGCGGTTGCATCGGCGGTTGCATTTCAAAGCTATCTGGTGCTATTGAACCATTGGCACCAAATGAAGAAACCCCCGTTTCGCAGTGCAAAACGGGGGTTTTTATAGTGCAGGATAGCAGTGGCAACTACTATCTGATGGGCGATGAGGGACTCGAACCCCCGACATTCTCGGTGTAAACGAGACGCTCTAGCCAACTGAGCTAATCGCCCCTTTGCGCTTCTTGAAAACGCGTGCGTCATCTCGACGTCTGGTCCGACGGGTGAATCGAACCGGAGGAAAACCTTTCGGATTTCATTAATCTTGCGGTCAGGCCGTTTCTGTTTGCTCGGCTCTACGACCTGCAATGTCTTGTCTTTTCGGCAAGACGGCAATCTCAGGTTAGCAAAAAGTACTAGCGACTGAGCATTCGGGTCCGGCGGGCTCGGCGTTCAGCGCGAAGGCGGGCGCGGCGGTTGGTTTCACTCGGCTTTTCGTAGTATTCACGGCGACGCATCTCTTTCTTGATGCCGCTACGCTCAACCAATTTACGGAATCTACGAACAGCTTCCTGGATCGTTTCCCGATCGCGAACCACTAACTTGACCATTTTTGCTCCGAATACATTGCCAGATCATGTCTCCCTTGGGAGGGATTTTCTTCTCAGGCAGGCCCGATGCCGTGCCACAGGACGGGAAGTCTAACGATCAGGCCACCTGAGTGGCAATGGTGAGACGGGGTTTAAGCCGTATTTCCCGATGAAATTGCCCATCAATTTTGGTTCGAGGCCATTTCCGCTGGACTGTTCTGCACCGCTGCCCCATTTTGAGGGCTTCTTTCCGCCCAATTGCGGTCTCCACGCTCGTCGGCTGATGATGTGCTTGTCCGCTCAGGACAAACGCTTGCCCCGTGGTACCTCTCCCTTTCCTTGGGCTTGTTAGACCAGATCTTCGTCCACGTCATCTTCGAGGGTCACTCCAAGCCCACGAAGTACTTCCTGTAGCTGGGTGTCTAAGGCATCCAGCTGTTCAAGGACCTCGTCCTGACGCTGCTCCAGCTCATTAAGAAGTTGGCCTGGCTCGATATCCGCTACTTGCGAGGTCTGTGTTGGCGACATATTTGCTTTGCTAGCTTGCCTGAGGTCTGCTCGGGTATCGCGGCATTTTGAAGTTGGCTGGTCAATGCTGCTTGACCGCCCGCCGCTGGACTCTTTGAATCGGTACGAATCGACTGGTTCGCGAGCCAGCGTCCGGTCGCAGCGGTCCGCGAAGTCAGGAAAGATATCCGGCTCGCGGAGGCAAAGCCGGTCAGTCAGATCGTGCGGCGCTTCGAGTGGAGGAGGTCAAGCTGGCTGCCACAGGACCGGGGACCCAAATGACCAAGATAAAATCGGACAATCGAATTAAATTCAAGCCGGGAGCACCAGACGTCGGTGAACTGATAGCGGAAAGCGGGCGGTTGGATCGGTTGGGGGTGAGTCTTGGGCAGTTCTCGGGCAGTTCTGGCCTTGGCATTGCGATGTTGTTTTTTGAATGCGTAAGACAACGCTCAAGACGTTGATTACCTTGCGGATTCCCGATGCTATCAAACGCAGGCAAGGGGCTTCGCTCTTGCTGTTTGGGGGTGAGATGGATAGTCTGCAAGTCAGTTCAGGACAGGAACGCGTCAATTGTCAGGGAGGGCAGTCACGTGTTGAAACGGACGTCTATCAGGACGAAGCTCACAATTACGTTGACGGTTTTCTCCGTCGTGTTTTGCGCGCTCGGTGCTGCGGTTGTTCTCTCACTTGGGGCTTATAAAAATCTGGCTTCGGAGCTTGCGCAGCATTCCCGAGAAGTGCAGCTCGTCAGCGATTTACACATTACTGCCTACGAGTTGAGGGGCAGTTACGAAAGCCAGAAGGTTGTTGCTTCGCAGGAGCATGGTCTTTTGAACTCCGATCTTAGCGAGAATCGCTTTTCATACTTTGTGCAGAGAGGTGCTCACTTTGAGTTTTTCGGTAACAAATTCGAAATGAACCTTGAGGAGTGCTGCGGCTTGTCCAAGTCTCGGTCGACCACCTTGCTCATGCCGGAACTTGAGCGAGCTGACCGACTTGCTGTAATCAAGAGCCAGTTTGCATCCTTTAAGAAGCTGGAGCCGTTCAACAGCAAGCACTACTTCATTCCCGACTACAACGGTGAAAAGTTGGATCAGATCGGGGCTAGTCTGGGATCTCTGCGTGACGAATGCGTGAAGCACGCCGAAGCAACTCACGATGCCTTCACCGCGTATAGCGATCGGACCCGCGTTCAGGCTCGTGTTTGGCGAAATGTAGCTTGGGTGCTGTCTCTTATACACATCTGACGCTGCCGACG
>CAJXTM010000736.1 GCA_913061385.1 uncultured Rhodopirellula sp.
CCTGCACTTGGTCGTCCACCGCCGCCTGCACTTGGTCGTCCACCGCCGCCTGCACTTGGTCGTCCACCGCCGCCTGCACTTGGTCGTCCACCGCCGCCTGCACCGGGTCGTCCGCCCTCTCCTCCAGTACTCACTGGCGATGCTGTTGCCAGATCACGCATACCACTGTTGTCCTCCCGGGTAATCTCTGGGAGCTTCATCAAGTTCAGGTGGTCACGGAGATTTAAAACCACCACATCCTTATCGACTAAACCACCACTGATACTAGCCATCGTGTCATTGGTCGCTTGAATATCAACCTTTGAGGTCTCGAATTTATCGGGGCCCTTCATTACCAGAGTAAACATATCTGGCCCATGCTCATAAAGTCCCTCGATGGGAATCTGTAAAGCATCATCCAATTGCTCAACGAAGATCTGTACCTCCGCTGTCATTCCAGTTCGAATATTCTCCGGGGGATCAATGATTTCAATGATCGTCGCGTATTCTTTAATTGACGAACTAAAGTAGCTCCCTGGCTCGGCGTAGCGGTTCACCTTGACGACGCGTCCAGTGAGCTTCATGCCGGGGATGGCGTCAATCGCGACCCTTGCAGCCATTCCTTCTCGTATGAGCGTGATCCTTGACTCATTGACCTTACACTTCACCTGCATGAGCGAGGGATCTGGAAGACGAATGATCTCCTGACGCTCTCGAACCGTTGATCCGGCTTCAACGACGAATTCAGCGCTTCCACCGCGACTGCTATAG
The DNA here is from genome assembly GCA_913061385.1 of uncultured Rhodopirellula sp. Taxonomy (GTDB): domain Bacteria; phylum Planctomycetota; class Planctomycetia; order Pirellulales; family Pirellulaceae; genus Rubripirellula. The sequence continues at coordinate 751 of CAJXTM010000736.1, forward strand.
CGGTTGGCGTGAACCACAACCCCATCAGCCGGGGCGTGCATGACGCACTTGCTGATCTGCTCATTGATCTCGGCCAGCTCAGTGGTCTCTTCCATCAGCTCGCTTCTCGCTGCAGAGAGTGCCGCTTCTGATGCATCGATATCACTATCAAACTTAACCAACATTTTCTGTTTGGTGAGATTCTGGAGCACCCTAAGCTTGCTGTCCGCGACATCAAGTTTGTTCTGAGCATCTGCCACTGCAAATTGGTTTGCCTCCAAGGTGAGTTCGTTGAGCGTTCCTTTGGCGACCAAACGCTCACTGCTCTGGCTCGACAATCTCGCTTTACGCAGCTCTTGCTCGGCCCGTGCCTTCTCGCTCAAAATCTCTTTCTCATCTGTCTTATAAACGCCCTCGAGATATTCCTCGCGAGAAATTTTAGCCTGCTCCACATTTGCCTCAGCAGTAGCCAGTCGTGACTCGGCCGTGATCACCTGAATCTTCTGTTCCTTGAGATTCAATTCCAGCTCGGCTGCGTCGAGTTCGACGAGCTTCTCTCCCTCTTTGACTTTGGTACCCTCTTCAATGACCCAGAGGATCGCAGTGCCACCACTTCCACGGGATTTGACCTCACATACGATTTCCGTATTGCTACTGCTTTCAACTTCTCCCTGCTCCAACACGATATGATCAAACGGCCCGCGACGAGCCGTCTGAGTGATCAATGCGTCAGGATCCGTTGATGTCCCATCATTGCTGAGGTATGCGTAACCGGCGCCGCCGATTACCGCAATGAGGAGCAGACAGATGACAAGCCCGATCCAGACGTTGCCTTGCCGTCGATTTAGAGGCGATTTTGTGTTCATAGAGCCAGCGTGGATGGTGGGAAGGTCATGGTGGGACTGAGTTTGATTCAACACCTCGAGAATGACGAGGTTTCGCTTCTCACCACATCAACTCATTTGGTCATAGAAAGCGTTGAGACTATCGTGGTCGGAAGTGAATCTATTCTGGGGATTCTAGCCGAGTGTCAAAGTAGCGATCTGCATCGATCCGCAGATTTGTCCTGATCTTTCCCTTCAAATCGTCAGATGACAAGGCCAGCTTGGAGTTAATCTCGACCTGAACCCCCTGATCCACACAAACGCCAGCCTGTTCCAACCACTCTCTATGTAAATCGGCGATCGCTTTTTTGGCAGCATTAGGCGTATCGGTCGGGGAACCGTCCGCATTTTTAACGGGTGCGAATGCCTCGCTAGCAAGCGATTCTACAACAAACGCGTTTTTTGCAATCGGCAGCAAGTCAAAAATGAACCGTTCGAACTTGGTGGCATTGGGCTGATCCGGAGACACCAATTGTCCCTGCTCATCACAATAGGGAACCTTTTTCAAAGCTCGATGGAATGGCAACAACCCTGCTTTTGCAGCGACCCCGCGCAGAAAATCAACATTAAACAGGTGAACAGCGATATTCCCTGCCCACAGCTTCAGGGATCCATCTTCGTTCACAGCTTCGGCGGCAGGCGTCGGCAAATCGCTGTATTCAATGATCTGTACCTGCCCATCTACCAGAACCACGTTCCCCACTTTTTCCATCGGATAGCGTTTTCGAACCACCTGTGTTGTCATTTCGCTAGCCGCCATCAAGTGATGCCCAATCAGTTCTGGCTCACAAAGATTGGCCAGCGGGTTATCGACTTGAATGTAAGCAAGATGTGCTATTCCACGGCTCGCTGCATCAGTCAGGCAACCGCATCGATCCAATGCAGAAACAGTTCCACCATGCCCATCCGGGCTCAGGGCAAGCGAACTCGGGCTCTGCAATAACAGCTCGCCAGTAACTGAATCAACTGCCGGCATCACACCCTGCTTGAAAATATAGAGATCCTCGTCGGGCACACCAAGATTATTATTCGCGGCAAAGTATTCGCGTGTTTGCTGATCAGTAGCATCGCTGGTCATGATGTACAAAGGAATACGACAACCGTATTTTTCGTTCACCGCCAGCAGGCGATCGGCAAAGAACTGAAACAGAGTCCGACCGGAGACAGGGCCAATAGGGAACATCCCCTTTGGCTGATCAAATCCGAGACGTGTGCCTTGCCCACCAGCGACGATCACTGCCCCGAGTTCACCCTTCCTGAGTGCATCTTCGCCACGTTGACGGGCTTGGGCGGGAGGCCATTCGGCCCCACTGCCATCGGCACGCACCGCAGGTGGAGAACTTGCTCTCATGGCCAATGCAGCGAAATCAGTGTTTTTGTCTTTCCCACTGATCAACCTCGTCAGCTCAGTCAGGTCAATTTCATTCAACTGGCTTGCAAGAGTTTCACGCTGTACGTCATCCAGTTCGGCCCAATGCCGTAAAACGTGCTGCTGACCAAATTCGGCCAACAATTCATTCAAGCGATCGTAACTCGTAAGGTTATCTGTCAACGGTAAACTCAATCTTCTACTGGTTCAGGCTTATTGTAGATACAGGATTTTTCAATCCGCGAACTCATTCAATGCGATAGTGCCATTGCTGCAAATCATATCGATGCTTTCTTAATTTCAAAACATCCATTTGCAGCGACGCAGCATCCAAGCGATCACCTGTCTCTTATACACATCTCCGAGCCCACGAGACCGAGG
>CAJXTM010000737.1 GCA_913061385.1 uncultured Rhodopirellula sp.
CTCGGAGATGTGTATAAGAGACAGTCCTTGCACACTCCACGCGAAAAAGAAAAGAGGATTCGATGAAACGACGTGCAAACATTCACGCGAAGTCCCGCACGGCGATGAAATCGAAGCGAGTTGCATGACCAAACAACTGCTCTGGCAAAGACAATGTTTAGTTCCTCATCTGATAACAACAACGCCTGTACACTGCCTTGGATTCTCCATCACCTGCCCATGTCAAATATCAACCCGACCAGCCGCCAGACTCATTTGACCATGTGGAGAGTACGGCATTCATCGATATGAATCACGAGCCAAACATGACAAGGACTTTTACTAATCACGCTTAGAGTAGGATAATCCAAATGGGCCTGTGTGATCGTCCGTTGGACGAAGGAGACACAGGACGCTATTTGAATCGATTTGAGTTGCAAGGAACTCCAATGACTAACCGTATGATCCACCTGCTCATGCTTTCACTGCTGATCACTTTCCCTGTTTTGGCAGAAGCCAAGACAGTCAAGGTATTCATCCTTTCCGGTCAATCGAACATGGAAGGAAAAGGCAACCCCGTTCACCTTGACACCTACAAGAGTGATCCGCTGATTAAACCATCTTACGGCTCACTTAAAGACGGCGACAGTTGGAAGCAGCGTGACGATGTTTGGATTACTTACCCGTCAAAAAGCAGCGGCGCTAAGCACGGGCCGCTCACGGTTGGTTATGGGACGAAGGGAGAGGACTCCATCGGCCCTGAATTCGGATTTGGTCACGCTGTCGGAGATGCGATTGACGAACCAGTGTTACTGATCAAGGTCGCATGGGGTGGCAAAAGTATCCACAAGCCATTCCGCCCGCCGAACGCCTTGCCCACCGACACGGAACTCAAACAGATCGCTGCTGACGCGAAACTTAAATTCGAATCGCAAATGAAGAACTACGAAGAAAAGAAGAAGGCGGGCAAAAAAGCAAGAAAACCCAAGCGTGCGTCAACTTTTAATGAACTGAAGATGCAGTTTGGTGAAAGCTATCGAAAGCTGATCGTCCACACAAAGGAAGAACTAGCGACATTTGAAAATAAGTTCCCCGCGTTAAAGGGTTACCAGCCTGAGATCGCCGGCTTCATCTGGCATCAGGGCTTTAACGATAAGATTCGTGCTGAATACCGTGAGACGAAGTACGCCGATTACACAAAATGGCTCGCCCAGTTCATTCGCGACGTGCGAGAGGATCTCAGTGCACCCAAGATGCCGTTCATCATTGGTGAACTCAGCACGGGGGGCATTCCAAGTCGTGGTGATTTTCAAACTGCGCAGGCAAACACCGCAACTTTGCCAGAATTCAAAGACCGAGTCGTGTTTGTCCCAACCGCTGAGTATTACGACACCAAAGCACACGAACTGTACGAGAAGGGATTTTGGAAAGGTACCGATGAACAAAAAGCTCAGTGGCAAGCGGTTGGTAACGATCGTCCCTATCACTACCTCGGATCAGGCAAAACGTACTACCTCAAGGGTCGGGCGTTCGGTGATGCAGTCCTCAAGGTGATTACGAATTAGCAGTTTAGTATTCCTTATGACGATCGCAAATCACTCAACGAGTTCGGACCACTCATTGCGGAACTCCTCTGCTTACGAAAGTTGTTGAGTAGGCCTCAGCATATTTACTGCTAGCTTCAGACTTCTCCGAAGAGTGATCCTCTCCGAACAATGATCCTCTCCGAACAGCGATCCACGATTTGGCGAACTCCATCTGAGCGATGCATCGACTGCGTGTTAGCAGGGGCAAAGTCAATTGTGATAAAAGTAGCCCGCAAACCCTTGCTATTCCCGCACCCAACACGATTTCGCACGTGATGTGATGCATTGACTGCTTTGCCGCAAAGCTGATTCGCTCGATCTGTTTTTATTAGAAACGGCGTATAGCCTGGATCGACCGTGCACCCTGATCATTTGCCGTCGAAGATTCCGTTCCGCTGGGATTTGCAACACCTGTTCCGAAAGGTTGAGTCGAGTGTGGAGTAAGCGATAAGACTCCACTGCCAGCTTCATTTCCGAATCCTCAACGCGACCCTTGGTACGCAAGAAGTTACTTTGTTTCTACCAACGCCCCTTTCAAGAGTTTGACTTCAAGGGTGTCCAAATCCAGTTCGTATTCCGATTTTCGTTCATTGCTCAACACTAAAGTTTTATCCTTGAGTGCAAGTGCCGTGATGAATACATCTTGGATATCCCTTTCAAGCCCCACGGTATATTTCACGACATAGATTTGACGCCGCCAGATCATCTCGTCGCTTCCGGTATCCCAAGCTTCAACACATCCCATCTGGCTCGTCGGTGCGCGGTACTCAATTTCCCCGACTGTGACGGGTGGAACTTTGGCAGGTGCACCACGCTTTGCATGAACAGTCGAGACCGACAGCACTGCCAATACAGCCAGAATAATGACAAAGCGCTGCATAATAGTTTTTCCTGTGAACGACGATTTTGGAGCGTCTGATACTCGGCTGAGCCTTCTGATTGTACGTGGAGGCACGAGTGTATACTCTGGCGTGCCTTTGTCTGAAATGGCAATAGCAAGAGGCACTCGACCGGAAACACGATCGGCAGGTCATTTCCCCGGCCCGAGTGACGTTAAAAAAACCAGTCGATCCCACGTAGCCCGTTTCTGGGTTGAGCGGGCTTTTCGACGGTTGAAGAAACTCGAGGCGAAGCGGTTTGGTGCCGTCCATCTGTTCTTATGGCAATCCGCGTACGGCGACACATTGGTTGACCGACGCTCGGACACAGCAAGTGATTGTGACCGCCTCGCATAACGAAATTTTACGATCACAGTGTTTCGCAAACGTGGGGGTAAGTCGCGTGTACGAGATTCGCATTGCGACTCACAACCTGTTCGCGGGTCCAGGGTTTTCTCGTCCAAGCAAAAGTCAGGCGTAACAAACCCATCACGCTATTAATGTTCACATTGAAACTGTTCAACATCGTATTTCCCAGAGAACATCTTATCCTGTCTTCTTCTGTGAGTAACACGTAAACGAAGGTTATCTATTTTGCTCGTAGACTTTATTTTACTAGAAGACCTGGCAACCAGAGGCTGAATGCTGGAATAAACGTGATGAGAAGCAACGTGATCAGCAACGGAATTAGAAACGGGACCGTTCCGCGAGTTACTGTTTGAACAGAGCTTCCCGTGACGCTGCTGAGCACGTACAGCACGAGTCCGACTGGGGGCGTCAACAGGCCGAGGACCAGGTTAAGAATCATCACGATTCCAAGATGCAGCGGATCGATTCCAAATTCGATGGCAGCGGGAAGAAGAACGGGCACGGTTATCAAGAGTCCTGCAACTGGCTCGAGAATCACTGTCTCTTAT
>CAJXTM010000738.1 GCA_913061385.1 uncultured Rhodopirellula sp.
CTACACGTAAGGAGTCGTCGGCAGCGTCAGATGTGTATAAGAGACAGTCAATGATCCTAGCGACCAACAGTTCAAGTTCATTTGAATGCGTGCTCATGCCATGCCTCCAAGATTCAAGGCGTCTTGGACGCATTTGGCCAGCTGCTTGCGGATGCGCAAGAGCTTCATTCCGATCGCATCAGCAGATTTCCCAAGGTGTTCAGCGAGCGAGGCAATCGGCTGACCATCGCGATACCGTTGTTGAATGAGGGAACGATCTTGATCTTTCAATCGTTTGATGCATTGCTTCAGTAAAGGAATTCGCCGGTCGACCGCCTCCACTTCTTCCTCGCTCTGGCTATCAATCAAGTCATAAACTCGATCGCTAAAGACCAAGCGACCAGCCCCCTCTGCTTTGCGCCACGCCATGATCTGAAACTTCGCAACATGGAAGGCCCAAGCGGTGAAACTCGATCCCGGACGAAATTCGCCCGCCTTTTGACACAGCACCAGATTGGTGCGTTGCAGCATTTCGAGAGTCTGCTCGCGGTCAGCCAGTCGTTTGAGGATGAACCCGTAAAGGCGTGGCTGAATCGCAGTCATTTCTGCGGCAAACTGCCCTGAAGCCTCGAGTTGATTTTGAAATTCGTTTTGCGTCATACTAGGTTAATAGCAGAAAGGGCGAAGACATAACGCATTTTCACGAAGAATCACAGGACAAGCCCAGCAGCTCCCACCGGGCTCTCCACCCTCCCGCCTGCCTGTGGTAACTAATCGTTACTGATTGTCGTCGGTTTTGATAACAACGGCGGTGATCACGGCAAGGAAAGTGGCTGCAGCCTTTGGATCTGACTCTGCAACCTACGCAACTCGACTCATGCCAACTGCAGCAAGGACCTACACGGAGCAATTAAAAGGCATGTCGTTTGGGGGTCATCGATAGCAGCAGAGCTTTTCCTGCTGATTTCTGGAACCATGAAAAGTGAGTTCGTCGTGCACCAACTGCTGGTCGCGTTCAAGAATCCTCTGAGGCGAAAGGAATATCGTGCACCACGTTTACCTAGTCTCCAGGCTCATTCTTACTGCATTTGCGATCGGGGGACACTCGCTCATCGTCGAATTTAAATCGGCAAACGCGTTAGACCTTCGTGACGAGATTCATTCCCTCTCGGCCTCGATAGGTCAACAGCAACGCTCCGTTAGCGGCGCATGCGTCGAATACCGCTTCAAAAAAACCATGTTCACCTGGCCACGGGAAGGCAAAAAAGAGATCAAACTCATTGAGTTCCCGACCAATCAATTCGCAAACGTCATCTTCTTCTGTGCTTACATTTTCGACTTCGGCGGCGATTTCGGTCAGCCCTTCGACACCTCGGGGAACGAAACTGCCGCAATAAAACTCGGCTGCGTTCCCAAGTCCCTCGGCGACCTGATTCGCTTGCTCGACCAAACGCGATTCAATTTCGATGCCGATCGATTCCATTCCCCGCAATGCGGCCAACATGGCGCCGACACCAAAGCCTGCTCCGAATTCGCAAAAACGATTACCGGCAAGTAGATGGTTCTGTTCGATCCAAGTAATCGCTTGATCAAGCAGGTGGAAGTCACAGGTAACAAAGTTCTCGATGACCGTTTGATCAGCCAGCATAAAAGCTTCAATCGCATCATTGGCGGTATCAATAAGGTGTTCTGCACCTTCTACATAAGAAAGCCGATTGATCGAATCGGGGATATCAATGGTTTGCAGAGTCATAATTGGTGCAGAATCAATTCGCTCGAATGCGTTGTCCGTCGTCACTGAGTGTGAACAATTCTTGTTCGTTTTCAGCGACGACTTGGTTTACCTGCTCAGTTGTGATCTTCTTGCCCGATGCGTTCGCATTTTTGACAAGTTCTTCGACGTTCAGGAACCCTTCGTCATCGAGCTTCAAACCAATCGAATGCGGTTCATGGCGAAGAATGTACGTTAAATACTTGCTGAGTTTGGTGAGTCGCTTATTCATAAGCGCAGTCTAGCGAAAAAAACGACGTTTGGAATCGGCACCTCCAAATATCGTCGCCGCCGCGTGGGTGTTGATAAGCCCCATCCAGAAAAACGGGCGTGTCTGTTGCCCAGATTCGCCACACCACTGCGAAAACCAGCGATACAACTGGCTGGCCCTGAATCAATCAACACTCTTGCCAAGCTCAGCCTGACCAAGAATCCTCAGTCGTAACTCATTTTGTGGCTGAGGGTTTTATCTTTCGCATCCACGCAACCCGAATTTGGGTACTTGTGACTCGTGCTTCATTTGCAAATGAGCGTTTTTGTTGTGACAATCGGGCGAATAGACTCTACGCGGCAAAAACACATGGTCTTCGACAAATGTGGCCGAGAGACGAGGCACCCCTGCTAATTCGTATTTTTCTTCACCGGAAACATCATTCAATGATCTTAAGAATCGCGATTGCGTTCCTTGCTGTTGCTTCAGCAGTACCATCGTCTGCGGAGGAGTTGAATGTCCTTTTTCTTGGAAACAGCTTCACTGCTCGGCACGACATTGCCGGCCTCGTAGAACAGATTCTCGAAGAAGGCGATCCCACCGCCGATGTGCAAGTGCAGCGCGTCATCTACGGCGGGCAGAATATGTTCAAACACTCGACCTACTACTTCAGCCAGAGTTTCATTGAACAGAGCACTCTTACTGAAGAGACGATCACCCAGCGCATCGCGACGATGAAGGGCTTTCTCAAGTCCGACACTGCCCCCAATCCCGAGGAGTGGAAACAACATTGGGCGGCGCTGGGCAAAACGAACGTGCTCTTTGCCGACATCCACAAGCACATCACCCGGGCCATCAAGAATCACGAAGCCCTGCTTCGGGACAACCCCAAGACCGAGTGGGACTACGTGGTCCTGCAGAGTTGGCGCGATATTTCGGAGCAACCGAATCAGGGGTATGAGCGTTACGCCACGAAGCTCGCCGAGATCGTGAAAGCGCAGGGTGGCGAGGTGCTTCTCTACATGACCTCACCCGAAACGCAGAACGAGGCCCCGGTGACCGAGCCGCATAACGTGGCGTCCGCCGAGCGCGATACGGCGGTGGGCTTACGGATGGCAAAGGACTTGCAGCCGAAAGCCGTGATTCCCGTCCCCTTGGCGATTAAGAACATTCAGACGGGCGACAGCGACAAACCGGGCACCGATCTCGTCTTTCGCTATCACAACGATGGCCATCCGAATCAAATCTGTGCCTTTCTGGTCGCAAACCTCTTCTACGCGGCGATTACTCGAAAGAGTCCCAAAGGGCTCGCGTTCAATTCGGTCACCGAGACCAAGTTAAAGGACGGCAAAGACTGTCTCTTATACACATCTCCGAGCCCACGAGACCGAGGCTG